>CAZJAW010000379.1:0-2516 GCA_964544035.1 uncultured Rhodobacterales bacterium | reverse complement strand
GCGTATATCCATGCCTAAAGCGGCGGATGCGCTTATGGATTTGCCGGTTGCGGTCATTGGTGCTGTTGTTCAGTCGATAGATGGCGACGCTGTCGAAGCCGCATTTGAGGACACAGCGCTTTTGCTGCTGCTGGATGGTCCGGCGCGGTGCACGGGTGGCGTCATGATTGAACCGGGCGTTGTCGGGGCGCTTATTCAACAGCAAACCATGGGGTCCGTCCAACCCGATTCAGGCGACACGCGCGCAATGACGCGCACGGACGCGGCGATTTGTGCACCGCTGATCGATACATTGCTTGCGCGGGCGGCGCGCATTTTGGACGAGGACAAAGATCGCGGTTTGATCGAAGGGTTCCGATTTGGAGCCAAGGCCGAAGATGCCCGCACATTGGCCTTGGCACTTGATGCGAGCGAATATGTTTCAATTCGACTGACACTGGATATTGCGCGCGGCAACCGGCAAGGCATGATCACGTTGATTTTGCCACCATTGTCGGCCCGAGAGGCGGCGTTGGAAGATGGTCTTGATACGGTTGAGGATGCTGTGGATGAACCATCGCATGACATGACAGGTGCGGTTATGGGGCTGAACGCAGATTTGGACATGATCATTTGCCAATTGAAAGTACCGTTGAATGCGCTTCGCGCTTGGGAGGTCGGGCAGACGTTGGCACTTGCAGCCTCGACTTTTCCGACGGCCCAGATCACCACCCGTCTCGGCCGCGTTCTGGGGCGCGGGCAGGTGGGGCATGTCGACGGTGTCAGGGCTGTTATGCCAATGCGACCGCCATCTCATGCATCACAACCGATGCGCCGCGAGAGTGATAAACCTCATGTCGATATGCCTCAAGTTGACGTACTGACCTCAACTGGGCGACGAACAACAGTGCCGCGCGAACTAGACGTGAGCGACGATGACATCGAAGAAGCCATGCGCGCCTTGTCGCTCAAGCTGGATGATCCGAATGGCGCGTCGCCTCCTGCTGCATTGCCTGCACCAAGCGGCGCGCAGGACGACGTCGTTGACATGCCGCCCATGGACGATTTGCCAGCCCTTGATGACCTGCCAAACCTTGAAGATTTGCCAGACTTGGCCGCATCTTCTGATACCGATGGGTTACCCGAACTTGACGACTTGCCTGATCTGGCAGATTTGCCAGACCTTGCCGATTTGCAGATGCAATCAGCGGGTTAGAACCGCCCAGTGATTACTTTTTTGATGCTGCGAGGGCGTCCAACGCCGGGCGCAGGTTGCTCAGCTCGTATCCCCCGTTTTGGGCTGTCGTAAGGATGTCATCCGTTGCCATGTCACCGGCATTGCCCAGACACCATACAACAGTCGAACGCGTTCCGGATGCGCAATAAGCTAGAACCGGACCATCCGTGCTGCTGATATGTCCCATGTGGGCTGCAACATTCTCGGGAGTCATCGTCTGGTGGGTCAAAGGCAGGCGCACAAAAGCAAGCCCTGCTGATTTGGCCGCCGCTTCCAGCGCGTCGGCCTGAAGTTCGGGCGGCACTTCTTCATCAGGTCGATTGCAGATCACAGTTGTGATCCCTGCGGCTGCAACCTCGCTCATATCTGCGGGATCAAGCTGAGGTGCCACGAAATAGGTCGGGGTGATTTGTTTGATATCCATGACGCTAGGATTAAGCGCGTGCGGCGCGGCTGTCCAGCGCGCGTCTTAGGGGCGGGACTGCCCACATGCCAGCCAGCATCGCCATAAGGAACACGATGCCTTGCCAGCCACCATAAGTGAGTGACGCCAAAGCGGGGCCGGGGCACAGGCCGACCAGCCCCCAACCGACGCCAAACAAGACGGATCCCATAATCAAAGAACGCGAAATTTCCGGATCGGGTTGGGCCGGAAAAGTGCCCCCGGTCAGTGGTGCTCGCCCGCGCGTAAAACGCCATGCCAGCAGCATTGGCAGGATCGCACCGCCCATTACAAAGACAAGTGTCGGATCCCACTGACCCGCAAAATCCAGAAACCCGCGCACGCGTGCAGTATCTGTCATGCCCGAAATGTGCAGTCCCGCTCCAAAAAGCACTCCGCTGAGCAGCGCCAGCCCTGCGCGCCTCATAATCCCAGCCCCGCGCGCAGCGCTGTTACAACGACAGCCCCCGTTCCGATGTACGCAACCGTTGCCACAAGCCCACGCAGCGAAAAGCGTGACAGCCCGCAAACCCCGTGACCCGATGTACAACCATTGGCAAAGCGTGTCCCGATCCCAACGCACAAACCACCCAGCACCAAAAGCCAAAGTTGAGACGTTGCTTGCGTCGTCACGGCCCAGCCTCCGAACGTGAAAAGGGCAGGGGCTCCGATCAGTCCGACCAGAAAGGCAAGTGTGGTGCGTTGATCTGTCCCGCTGCCGTCCACAAGGCTGCCAACAATCCCACTTGCGCCCATGATCCGCCCGGTGCCCACCAATAAAACCGCCCCGCCCGTGCCAATCAATAGCCCACCCAACAGTCCAAAGCTCCAAGAAATTTCCATCTTATCCCCTAGGTG
>CAZJAW010000378.1:0-2555 GCA_964544035.1 uncultured Rhodobacterales bacterium | reverse complement strand
GGCGCAGATGGCGCGGAAGAGTTGGAATTTGGCATACCGGCCGATGACCACCACATTCACTTTGGTGGTGGCCAGACACAAGTGACGCTGGACCTGCCCAGCGGCGAGCATTCGTTGCAATTGGTTCTGGGTGACTTGAACCACGTGCCACACGCAGCGCCAGTCACAAGCGACGTGATTAAGATTGTTGTAAAATAAATTGGTCTTTAGGCCGGATGAACAAGAGTGCATCCGGCCTAGGACCGATACACTTAACAACAAATTTGACGTGACAAGCGCGCACTGAACCCTCTGGTCGGCGTATATGGCGCGCTGCGCATATGTTCTTACAGTGTCGCGGCCAGCCGCGTACCTTGATCAATGGCGCGTTTGGCGTCCAGTTCTGCGGCCACATCTGCTCCGCCAATGATGTGGTGCGCGATACCTGCTTGTTCGAGCGCCTCGGCCAAGCTGCGATCCGGCACTTGGCCTGCGCACAATACAATGTCGTCGACTTCGATCAACGTCGGTTTTTCGCGCGCTTCTCCGAACGATACATGCAGGCCTGTGCTGTCGATGCGTTCATAGTTGACGCCGCCAACAAACTGGACGTCTTTCATGTTAAGTGTTGCGCGGTGAATCCAACCGGTTGTTTTGCCCAGACGTTTGCCATGCTTTTCTGCTTTGCGCTGCAACAACGTCACCGCGCGTGCCGGGGCATCGGGCTGTGCGCCCTCGGGGGCCAGACCGCCACGATGTGCGCCGGGATCCGTCACGCCCCATTCTACCATCCAGTCCGGTAGATTTTCGGTTGGACTGTCGCCTTCGTGCACCAGAAATTCTGACACATCAAAGCCAATGCCACCCGCGCCTATCACGGCCACGCGTTTTCCGGGTCGACTGCGCTTTTTCAAAACATCGATATAAGAATGTACGTTCGCCCCATCTTGCCCCGGCATTCCTGTGTCGCGTGGCAACACGCCAGTGGCGATGACGACTTCATCAAAGCCTTGCAACGTTTCGACCGTCGCTTCGGTGTTGAGACGCACATCAATGTCTAACTCGGCAACCACGGTGCGATACCAGTCGACCAAGCCCCAGAACTCTTCTTTGCCGGGTACTTGTTTGGCCATATTGAGCTGCCCGCCAATCTCGTCCGCGCGGTCGATCAAAGTCACTTTGTGCCCGCGTTCGGCGGCTGTCATTGCAGCCGAAAGTCCAGCAGGGCCTGCACCAACGACGGCGATGGATTTGGGGGTTGCGGTCGGTTCGATGACCAACTCTGTTTCGTTGCAGGCGCGCGGGTTCACAAGGCAGGAACTCAGCTTGCCCGAAAACGTGTGATCAAGGCACGCCTGATTGCAGGCAATGCACGGCGCGATGTGATGTGCTTTGCCCGCCGCCGCTTTGGTCACAAAATGTGCATCTGCCAGCATGGGGCGCGCCATCGAAACCATATCGGCGCAACCGGTGGCGAGGACATCCTCGGCCACTTCGGGTGTGTTGATACGGTTCGAAGTAATGACAGGAATGCCAACCTGACCCATCAGCTTTTTTGTGACCCACGCAAAGGCAGCGCGCGGCACAGAGGTAGCGATAGTTGGTATGCGCGCTTCGTGCCAGCCGATGCCGGTGTTGATGATAGTCGCGCCTGCTTTTTCGACCTCTTTGGCCAGTTGCACAACTTCATCAAAGGTTGACCCGTTGGGGATCAAATCGATCATCGACAGTCTGTAGATAATAATGAAATCCGTCCCAACGGCCTCGCGCGCACGGCGTACCACCTCAATTGGCAGTCGCATGCGATTTTCATAGGAACCACCCCAACGATCCGTGCGCTTGTTGGTATGGGTGACAAGGAACTGATTAAGGAAATAGCCCTCAGACCCCATAATCTCGATCCCGTCATAGCCCGCTTGTTTCGCACGCGAAGCGGTGGCGACGATATCGCTAATCTGTTTTTCAATGCCGTCCTCGTCCAGCTCAGCCGGCGGAAAGGGAGAGATCGGGGACTTCACCGCTGAGGGTGCCACACAGGCTGGCCCATAGGCATAACGCCCCGCATGCAAGATCTGCATCGCGATTTTGCCGCCTGCGTCATGCACGCGTTTTGTGACGATGGCATGGTTGTCGATGTCTTCTTGGGTGGTCATCATCGCGGCACCCGGCAGCACGGACCCTTCCAGGTTCGGCCCGATCCCACCCGTCACCATCAACCCAACGTCGCCGCGTGCACGTTCTGCATAAAATTCGGCAACGCGGTTCCAGTCTTTGGTTTCTTCTAGCCCTGTGTGCATAGACCCCATCAGCACCCGGTTTTTTAACGTGGTGAACCCAAGGTCCAACGGGGCAAGCAAATGTGGATATGTGGTCATGGTGTCCTCCCAGGGCGCTTTTTGTCTTGGTTTCCGCCAAGAGACGCGCGATGTCACGACAAACGCGGCGTCAAGGCAAGGGCATATGATTGAGATTAGCAAAATGCATAGCCACGAAGCAGACGCATTGGGCGAGGTGATGTGGGATGCGATCCACAATACACCCGGTGCCTATTCGGATGCAGAGCGCCACGCGTGGTG
>CAZJAW010000377.1:0-2564 GCA_964544035.1 uncultured Rhodobacterales bacterium | reverse complement strand
GGTACGGGCTGTATAGATGCCTGCCAAAAGGTATTTCTTGGAATAATGTTTGCCTGCCCAACCGGCCAACAAAGTCCCTCCGATATTGGCCAGCCCAATCAGCGAAATGGAAACAGCGCCAAGTGCAGAAGTGGTTGTAATGCCCAGATTGTGCAGCACACCACCCGGCAAGATCGGCCCACAAACTTCAGTCACAAAGGCTGGGAAATGCGCTGTGATAAAAGCCAGTTGATAGCCGCAGGAAAAGAAACCCAGAAATATCAGCGCAAAGGACGGATCGCGAAACGCCTTCATCAGGATTGCACCCATGCTTTCTTCCAGCTCGGCTTTTGATGCCATCGCTGGCGCCCGCATCAGTGGCAAAGTGAGGATCAAAGACAAGATCACAGCGGCAAAGATCAGAAAAACGTTCTGCCATGTCATCAGCGTCAACATCCATTCGGCCACCGGCGCGCCAAACACTTGACCGGCAGAACCAGCGGCCGTTGCGATGGCAAGGCTCATCGAGCGGTTTTCATCACTGCTTGCGCGCCCGACCACAGCAAGGATCACGCCAAACCCAGTGCCGGCGATGCCAAAACCGACAAGCCACGCATAAGCTTGGTGTTCTAAAGGTGCAGTGGAATAGGCCGATAGAACCATCCCGGCGGCATAGATCAACGCACCCATGACGATGGCTTTACGATCTCCGATCTTTTCCGCGATGGCCCCAAAAACTGGCTGGCCAATCCCCCAAGCCAAGTTCTGGATCGCGATAGCAAGCGAAAATTCCGAGCGCAGCCAAGTGAACTCTTCGGCGATGGGAATCTGAAACACACCAAAGGAGGCGCGCACCGCAAAACTGACCATGATGATGGTGCAACCCACCAAAAGAACAGGTGTAAAAATCGAGGAACGGCTGTGCATAATCATGTCTTTCACGGTGATGAAAGCACAGTGGCCCCCGAACCATAATACGTCAAATCAGGAATTTTTGCCGCCACATCACGAGCGGTGATGCGCGCCGCCTTTTCATGTCGCCATGGGCGCGCTACCAAGGGCCATAATGACAGATTTGATAAGTGAATACGCACGCCTTGTGGACGCTGGCACGCTGAAACGCGACGACGCCCAAGAAGCGGTGCTGCCAGAGTTCGATCGCATCCGCGCCGCACTTACAAAACCGGTAAAACGTGGACTGTTCCGCCGCGCGCCCGAAGCCACCAAGGGCTTGTATCTTTGGGGCGGTGTCGGGCGCGGGAAATCGATGTTGATGGATTTCTTTGTCAGCCATGTCGACGCCCCTGCCCGTCGCGTACATTTCCATGCCTTCATGCAAGAAATTCACGCAGCCATGCACATAGCGCGCAAAAGCGGTGTGGATGATGCGATTGCACCCGTCGCAGCGGACGTGGCAGCGTCCGTTCGGCTTCTGGCTTTTGACGAAATGCAAATCAACGACATCACCGACGCGATGATCGTTGGCCGCCTGTTTGAGGCATTGTTTGCGGCTGGGGTGGTCGTCGTGACGACGTCTAACCGCGTCCCCGATGACCTATACAAGGATGGCCTGAATCGCGCGATTTTCCTGCCTTTCATCGAGCAGATCAAAGAACACATGGAGGTCTGGGAACTCGCCTCGCCCACCGATTATCGTCAGGATCGACTGACTGGCAGCGACACGTATTTTAGCCCCTTGGGCGCAGATGCGCGTAAGCAAATGGATGCGATCTGGTCTGACTTGACTGGCGGCACGGCGGAACCGTTGGACATCGCCATCAAAGGGCGCACCGTCACGATTCCTTTGTTTCGCAATGGCGTCGGTCGTTCCAGTTTTTTCGATCTCTGCGCGAAACCGCTGGGTCCGGGCGATTTTTTGGCTGTCGCGGAAGCCTGCAAAGTGTTGATGATCGACGATATCCCTTGTTTGTCCCGAAGCAACTTCAACGAAGCCAAGCGTTTCGTGACCCTGATCGACGCCTTGTACGAGGCCCATGTGCGGCTCATATGCTCGGCTGCGGATTTGCCCGAGATGCTGTATCTGGAGGGGGAAGGCACATTCGAATTCGAACGCACCGCGTCGCGACTACGCGAAATGCAAAGCGACGGTTGGGCAGCGAGCGCTTAGCGCGGATCAGGCTTGCTGCCGCACACTAACCCTGATTTTGGACCTGCCGCACCAGTGCATGCAAAAGTGTGTTGGTGTCCATCCGCCCCGATCGCAACAACAATTGACGTGGCGGCGTGAATTCGCCGCGCGCCGCTGCGGTGTTTAGAAGAGCATCGATGTAAGCATTCGACTGGCCTTCGCTAAGTGCTTGGACAAGTAAACCCAGCAAGCGGTCGTCCTGCATGGGTATATAACCGAAATCAGCCAAAACAGAGGTGGTCAATTTGTTCAGGTCATTGCGATTGGCGTTGGAGTCGGTTAAGCGGATCGGCTGGCGCAGCTGACGGCTAACGGCCTCTGCCGCGGGCAAAGTTTCAAGTTCTAACAAAGACGCCTCTGAACGGCTTACTTCGGCATCGTCCACGGGGGCCGGTGTGTTTGCCGCCTCTGCAAAAGTGGGCGAGGGATCATTCGG
>CAZJAW010000376.1:0-2565 GCA_964544035.1 uncultured Rhodobacterales bacterium | reverse complement strand
ACATCATGGAAGCCGCCCGCACTGTGCTGAACCGCGATACGTCTGTGACCGGGTGGCTGACCCGTCCCGTAACATCTGAGGAGGTCAGCCAATGATACGTTTCATGATGATTGTCGCGGTCGCCTTTGCTGCTGCATTACCCGCCCGTGCAGAAGTGAAAATCGAAGAAGTCGTTAGCCCAGGCGGCATCACGGCGTGGCTGGTGCGTGAACCCTCGATCCCGTTCATGGCGCTTGAAATGCGTTTTCGCGGTGGGGCGTCTTTGGATGTGCCAAGCAAACGCGGGGCCATAAACTTGATGACTGGTCTGTTGGAAGAAGGCGCCGGTGATCTTGATGCCCGTGCCTTTGCGCGTGCGCAAGAAAGCCTTGCGGCTTCTTTTGGATACGATGTGGGCGACGATTCCCTGTCAGTGTCTGCACGGTTTCTGACGGAGAACCGGGAAGATGCCATAGAGCTGCTGCGCAAGTCGATCATCGAGCCAAGCTTTGCGGATCAGGCCCTTGAGCGCGTGCGCGAACAAGTGCTGACGGGTTTGCGGTCAAACGCCAAGGATCCAAACGAGATCGCGCGCCTGACATTTGATGCGATGACCTATGGCGACCACCCTTATGCCACGCCTTACGAAGGCACGATTGAAACAGTCACTACGCTTAGCCGCGATGATCTTGTCGCCGCTCATGCAGCCGTGTTTGCCAAAGACCGCATTTATGTTGGTGCTGTCGGCGATATTACACCCGAAGAATTAGGGGTGATGCTTGACGTATTGTTGGGTGATCTGCCCGAAACTGGCGCGCCGATGCCCAAACGGGCTGAGGTGACGATTGAAGGCGGTACAACTGTTGTCGAATTTGAGACGCCGCAGTCTGTGGCAATCTTTGGTCAGCGCGGCATTTCGCAGGATGATCCTGATTTCTTTGCGGCCAATGTGCTTAACCGAGTATTGGGTGCCGGTGGCTTTGAAAGCCGTTTGATGACCGAAGTGCGCGAAAAGCGTGGTCTGACTTATGGCGTTTCATCCTTCCTCGTACCACAGGATTACGCCGAAACCGTTCAAGGGCAGGTGGCGTCCGCCAACGAGAGTATCGCTGAGGCTGTGGGCGTCATCCGCGATGAGTGGGCACGTGCGGCGAAGGATGGCATCACCCAGGAAGAGTTGGACGGGGCCAAGACCTATATTACGGGCGCTTATCCGTTGCGGTTTAACGGCAATGGTCCGATTGCACGCATCATGGTCGGCATGCAGATGTTGGGTTTGCCCATCGACTACATCGCCACGCGTAACGAAAAAGTCGAAGCGGTGACGCTAGAAGACGTGCGCCGCGTGGCGGATGAATTACTTGACCCGGACCAATTGCATTTTGTGGTTGTTGGTCAGCCTGTGGGCCTTTCCAGTTCGATCGCGAATTGACACCTCGGGCAAGCGCCATTCGTGTGGGGGCTGCCCGACCTTCGGGCACCCCCTAGACGCAATTGAGGCCCAAACGGCCTTATTCGCCGTAGGGCACCCAGATGGTTTTGACGTCTGTTGCGGCTTGTAGAAAGGCTTTGCCTTCGCCAGCCTGACTGAACCAATCGCGCGCAAGGCCGTTGTTGGCCCATGTGCGTTTCAAATTTCCGGCGGCTTCATGCTCGATGATCTTTGAGATGTCCGCGCCAGAGAAAGACCAGACTGCGTCCACGTTCAAGTGTTTGGCCATGTGCGGAGCGAGATCTTTGTGATCGCCGGTCAAGATGTTGACCACGCCCGCCGGGACGTCCGATGTATCCAGAACTTGGTAAAAGTCTGTGGCGGCCAGCGGGAACGGTTCTGAGCCAGCCAGTACCACGCGATTGCCCATTGCAATGGCGGGCGCCATGATCGAGATAAGGCCCAGCAGTGGGGCGTCGTCCGGGCAGAGTGCGGCGATGATGCCAGTGGGTTCGTTCATCGCCAGCGCGACCCCACGCATGGGCACGCCTTTGACTGCGCCGTCATATTTGTCGGCCCATGCGGCGTAGGTGAAAAGGCGCTGAATGGATGCCTCAACTTCTTTGTTGCCGGATTTGCCGCCCATCATTGCGTCAATCCGTTTTGCAAATTCGTCGGCGCGCGCCGACAGATTTTCGGCGATGTAATACAAGATCTGTGCACGCAAATGCCCAGTGGTTTTGCCCCAGCCTTTTGCTGCTTGTGCCGCTTCGACTGCGTTGCGCACGTCTTTGCGATTGGCAAGGCTGACTTGGCCCAGAAGCGCGTTGTTTTTACCAAAGACATTGCGCGAATAGCCGCCGTCGGGGCGGGCTTGCTTGCCTCCAACATACAGTTTGGCAGTGCGGTCCAGCGCGCCGGTTAAGGTGTCTTCGCCAGTATAGGGCGCGATGGGTTTGAGCCGCTTGGCGGTGGTTTTTTCTTTGGTGTAGGCCATCAGCCCTTCCCAGCCGCCTTCGCGTCCAAAGCCGCTTTCGCGCACGCCGCCGAAGCCTGCGGATGCATCCAAAAGATTGGTGGCATTCACCCAAACCACGCCTGCAGCTAATTTCGGGGCGATATCCAGGGCAAGGTTGATGTTCTCGCTCCAGATC
>CAZJAW010000375.1:0-2573 GCA_964544035.1 uncultured Rhodobacterales bacterium | reverse complement strand
CCGCTGAATCGACAAAGGCAACCTCGTTCAGGTAGCCATCGGCAGAGATGTACAAGCGGTTCGCGTCGACTGCATCGTTGAAATAATTTTCCAGCGTATTTGTGCGACCATCGACTAGAGTGATGACAAGATCATCCCCCACACGGCGCTGCCCGCCCATGTCAATCTGCCGAAGATTAAAAGAAACCTCTTGTCCGCTACCAAGCGATACCGATGTATCCCCCTGGGCAGGAACCACACCACGCTGCAAAGCGCCCGCACCATCGCGGACGACGAAATCAATCGCCTTCATAACACCACCACTCTCGCCTCGGGCCGCATTTTTGCGGTCCCTTTTGTAAAATTGCCGCCGACATTGTTCGCCGTGCTGACTTAGAATTATGTTCGATGATATAGTTCAAATGCGAATCAAGGGCTAGAGTCTTTTTTCCTCAGAATCACTATTTGCAGCCTTGCAAGGCAGATATTGTGGATATTCAGACTCGTATCGCCGGTTTTCCACAAGGAATTTGTGAATGCAGCGCACGCAAGATGTGAAAAAACTCTGGTATGCGGGTGTGGAAGCTGTGCGCGGAGATGTGGCTGTAAACCATGCAGTTACACAAGGTTTGGTGGCACGTCCCGACAAAATCATCGCCGTTGGCAAAGCTGCGGGCGCTATGGCACAGGCGGCTTGTGCATCATTTCCGGGCACACCTTGTCTTGTTGTGACCAAATACGGTCACGCAGATGAAGCCCCCACGCCGTCTCATGTCATCGAAGCATCCCATCCAGTCCCTGACACGGCGTCTTTAGACGCCGGGCATGCGCTTCAGAACGCCGTAAATGCCTGCGACGCAGATACGCATCTGCTGATGTTGGTGTCGGGCGGTGCGTCGGCATTGGCCGAAGTGCCCCTAGAGGGAATAACTCTGGCCGAATTAATGGACAGCACCAATGCCTTGCTGGCCTCTGGCGCAGCGATTGGCGAAATGAACGCGCATCGCACTGCCAATTCGCAAATCAAGGGTGGCAAATTGCTGGCCAATTTCTCGGGCGCACAGGTGACGACCCTTGCACTGTCTGACGTGGAAGGTGATGCGTTGACGACCATTGGGTCGGGTATCGGGGATGCGCCCGCCGATACTGCGTTCGATTTTCACCCGCATATCGTCGCCTCAAACAGCATTGCGCGCCGCGCAGTCGCCTCGGCCAGCGCAGTGCCTGTCACGATGAACGCCGAGACTCTGTATGGCGATATCAATGATCTGATCCCTCGCATTGCGGCACAGTTGGCCGCCGCCCCGTCGGGTCTGTTTGTTCTTGGCGGCGAACCCGTTGTGGTATTGCCCGACACCCCCGGCAAGGGCGGGCGCAACATGGCGCTGGCGCTTGGCCTTGCGCGCGAGATAGCCGGCACATCTGGGCTGCGCATCCTTGTGGCGGGCACGGATGGCACAGATGGTCCCACGGACGCAGCTGGCGCGCTGGTCGATGGACAAACATGGCAAGACAGCGCAGCGGACGCGTTGGCCCGCGCAGACGCTTACCCGTGGCTTGATGCGCATGGCGCATTAATCAAAAGCGGACCAACAGGCACAAATGTCGCCGATTTGTTAATCGCACTTAAGGACTAGCGCCGCTTGACAGTCTGGCCTGACCTCGCAACCGTGGTGACATGAATAACACCCTGCGCGACATCGAAGAACTCCCCGATCTTGGCATCACCATGTCCGATGGCACCCGTCTGTCCGTCCGCATGTGGCGCCCCAAAGACGCAAGCGACGATCCGGTCCCGGTGATCATTGAACACCTGCCCTACCGCAAGCGCGACGGCACCTGCGCACGCGATGCCCTGACGCATGTTTATTTCGCCCAACGTGGGTATGCCTGCCTGCGCGTCGATATGCGCGGCAACGGCGACAGCCATGGCTTGATGGAGGACGAATACACACAACAAGAACTGGATGACGCCGTCGAGGTGATCACTTGGGTTGCGGCACAAGACTGGTGC
The DNA here is from genome assembly GCA_964544035.1 of uncultured Rhodobacterales bacterium. Classification (GTDB taxonomy): domain Bacteria; phylum Pseudomonadota; class Alphaproteobacteria; order Rhodobacterales; family Rhodobacteraceae; genus Tateyamaria. Next base: position 580 of record CAZJAW010000375.1, on the reverse strand, counting down.
AATGGCAATGTTGGCATGATGGGGATCAGCTGGGGAGGGTTCAATTCGTTGCAAGTGGCCGCGATGGCCCCTGAACCGCTCAAGGCCATTGTGACGCTATGTTCGACCGTTGATCGCTTTGCTGACGATATCCACTATAAAGGCGGCTGCCTGCTGAATGAAAACCTTGGTTGGGGCGCTACGATGTGGAGCTATTCTTCCCGCGCGCCCGACCCTGCCCTGCGCCCCGATTGGCGCGAGATGTGGCTGGAACGGCTGGAGAACGAACCCTTTTTGCCGTCGGTCTGGCTGCGCCATCAGGCGCGGGATGAATACTGGAAACATGGGTCGGTCTGCGAAAGCTATGACACAATCAAAGCGCGCGTTCTGGCTGTGGGCGGCTGGGGGGATGCCTATAAAAATACGGTGCCCGCGATCGTGAACAACATCCCCGGTGCGAAAGGCATTCTGGGGCCGTGGGTCCACAAGTACCCTCATTTTGCCGTTCCAGAACCACGCATTGGGTTTCTCCAAGAAGCGCTGCGGTGGTGGGACAAATGGCTAAAGGGCATTGATACAGGGGTTGAGGACGACCCCGATC
>CAZJAW010000374.1:0-2579 GCA_964544035.1 uncultured Rhodobacterales bacterium | reverse complement strand
CCACATAGATCACACGCCCATCTTCATCCATGGACTTAAGCGCCGGTGAAGGGGACTCGAGGAAGGACATTTCGAATTCGTAGTCGTCTTCAATGATCAGCGCATCAAGGGCGCGGGCGCGATCCAGCAGGGCGTGGCGGCGGTCCATCGGCATGGTCGCAGTTGTCGGGCATTGATGGCTGGGTGTGGCAAAGATCACATCCGCTTCGGGCGGGATCGCATCGGGTGGTAGCCCCTTTTGATCAACGCGCACAGGGGCCATATGGCACCGGGATTGTGTCAGAATTTCGCGCAAGGCCGGATAGCACGGGTCTTCAAACGCCGCGGTTCGACGCTGGGTTAACAACACTTGGGCGGCCAGCCATAGTGCATTTTGTGCACCCATGGTGATCAGGATTTGATCGGCATTGGCGGCGATGCCACGACGGGGCAGTGTGTTGCGTTGAATAAACTCAATCAGTTGCGGGTCATCGCGATCATAATAGTCGGATGTCAGCGCCGCAAAGTCGCGCTGCCCCAATGCCTGTAGCGCACATTGACGCCAGTTGGCGTGGTCAAACAATTGCGGATCGGTTTGCCCGTAGATGAATGCATAGCGAAAGCGGGCCCAGTCCTGCGGTTTGGATAAAGTCGGGCCGCCAGAGAACTTTTGCCCAATGGCGCGGGACCAGTCGATTGATTCCGACGCTAAAGGCTGGGAGGGATAGATCGGCGGCACGGGTGCATTGTCTGATACGTAATACCCCGATCTCCCCCTTGCTGTTAGGTAATCTGATGCGACAAGTTCAGTATAGGCGAGGGTGACGGTGATACGGCTGATGCCCAGATGTAGCGCGAGTTTGCGGGTTGAGGGCAGCTTTTCCCCGGTCCCGAACCGCCCAGATAGGATGCCGTGGGCAATCATCTGCTGCACTTGGCTTTGCAGCGTCCCTTGATGGTTCGGAGACAAGAAGAAGGTTTCGATGGGAAGAGCCATAAGAGAACTCTAATCTGGCACTAATCATATTTCAATCTGGCATTAAGAGGTTTTGAAACGAAGTTTCTACTGCGTAAAATTCAGCGACGCGGGTCTCAATTTATATCGATTTTTGCATCACTCATTTTGGCCATGGGCAACATGGCTTCTAAATTGTGCGGTACCCAACCTGTGCACAGCACGCGCAAAACCTGTAAACTGTCCGGCGATATCAGCGCCGCAATTTGAATAAGTATGCGCCCGAACTTTCAAGGTCCGGGCGCATGCGTTGCGATTATTCTGTAGCGAAGCAGTACAGCAAACCCGCGCCACCTGTACGGGGCAGGTCGCCCTCACCACAACCGGCTGAGCCGTGTGCCGAGTTCCAAGATATCATGTTGCGCGAAGTGTTCAGGCCGACGCGGTCGTGGTGGCCGACAATGGCAGATCCGTCGCCATTTTTGGTCCAGTTGCCGCAGGTCGTGTCGCCGCCCGCCGTGGAGAAGTGACCCGCCGAATCCGAGCCCGTCAGGATGTCGTGCTTGTTGGGACGGGCGCCGCGTCCGTTGACTTCGTTGCCGTTCTCGTCAAGTGCCGTAGCGAGCGAGATGTTTGGGTTATCGTGCAATGCATCCACGTTTGCGGCGATCATTTCACCCTTGGCGTTGTACCACGGCCCTGAGCCGATGCGGTCGCGCGCGCTGATGCCGTTGGTGACTTCGGGGGAGCCGCTGGAGCGGTCGATTACCATGCTGGCGCTAAGGTACGCGGCGAATGTTTTGGATGATCCGGCTGCAGAAGCCAGTGCGTTGCAGTGCGCATCAGCACCTTCAAGGCCGCCGTAATTCGCGCCGTCACCGCCGCTGGCGCTGGTGATAAAGAATGACATTTCTTCGGCAGATTGCGCATTTGCGCTGATCACGCCACCGCAAAGTGCAACTGTGCAGGCTGCGAGCAGCGTTGAGTGTTTTGTTGATTTGAACATGTTGTGCCTCCCTTTTGATTGTAAAGGTGGAGGCTACGCGGTTGGGAACTGTTCAGTCTAGCCCGTTACGATCACGTGAATGAGAGGTGGCAGGGCGAGCCACGTTACTCACCCTGCAGCTTGTCTTATCCGAAGACGTCGGTCAAAGCTGCATCGACGGCGCCTAGGATGTGATCGATATCATCTTTTGTCACAATCAGCGCAGGCGAGAAGCACAGCGTGTTGTTGCGCCCTGGCAAGGACCGGTTGGTCGCACCAATGATAACACCTTGTTTCATGCAGTGGCCAACGACGGCTTGTACCATTTTTTCTTCGGCGGGTTCGCGGGTGCTGCGGTCTGTGACCAGTTCTGCGCCAAGGAACAGGCCTTTGCCGCGTACGTCACCGATGATGCTGTGCTTGTCCTGCATGTCCCACAGCTTCTCCTTCAGATAGGCGCCCATGGCGTTGGTGTTGGCGATCAAGTCTTCATCTTCGATGATGCGCATGTTTTCGAGTGCCGCCGCCGGGCCAGCTGTACAGCCGCCAAACGTGGAAATATCGCGGAAGTAGTTGAGGTTGTCCGAGGTGTCATCTTTGAACATGTCGAAGACTTCGTTTGTGGTGACCATACAAGCGATGGCGGCGTAACCGGATGCC
>CAZJAW010000373.1:0-2609 GCA_964544035.1 uncultured Rhodobacterales bacterium | reverse complement strand
GGCACGTATTCGGCGCAAACGCTGGAACCGCCGCAAGCCCTGTGCGAGGCGATCAGCGCAAAACGTCCCGGTTGGTCATGGGGGGCATTTTCTTGATCCATCTTCATCTTGCTAAAAAAACTCCCGCCGGAGGCTCCCACATCTCCGCGCGCACCAAAGGTCAATCATGAGCACACGACTGTCCACAGGCGGCCGCCTTCTCAATAAAGACAAACCCACCCAGTTCACCTTCAACGGCAAGGTGCTGAACGGCTTTGAAGGCGACACGCTTGCCTCTGCCTTGCTGGCAAATGATCAAATGCTGGTGGGGCGTTCGTTCAAGTACCACCGCCCACGCGGCATTGTTGCCAGTGGCGTCGAGGAACCCAACGCGTTGGTGAACCTTGGCGCGGACGGCACCTTTGAACCCAACCAGCGGGCCACCACGACTGAACTATTCGACGGGCTCAGCGCGACCAGTCAAAACCACTGGCCCAGCCTCGAATTCGACGTCGGCGCGATCAACACCAAGCTGGCGCGCTTTATGCCTGCGGGATTTTACTACAAGATGTTCATCCACCCACGCCCCTTGTGGAAACACGTCTACGAACCCTTCATCCGTCACGCGGCGGGCCTTGGCAAAGCGCCAAAAGCCGCTGACGCTGATACTTATGAGCACTTCCACGCATTCTGCGATGTGCTCGTGATCGGCGGTGGCATTGCGGGTCTAACGGCGGCCAAGGCGGCGGCAGCGACAGGTGCCAAGGTGCTTGTACTGGAACAAACAGCACATTTTGGAGGCCGCGCACCGGTCGACGGCGGTTCGGTGGATGACAAGCCTGTGGATAAGGTTGTGGGAGAATTGGTGTCAGACTTGGCTGCCATGCCAAATGTCACTTTGCGCAATCGCACGATGGGGGCGGGTGTTTACGATCACGCCTATGTGCTTGGATATGAACGACTTACAGATCATGTGCCGGATGCAACCGGTCCGCGCCATCGCTTATGGCGCATTCGCGCGGGTCATGTGATCACTGCCACAGGCGCGTTGGAACGTCCACTCAGCTTTGCGGGCAACGATGTTCCGGGTGTTATGCTTGCCTCAGCGGTGCGTGATTATGTGGTGAATTACGGCGTCAGTCCGGGCGATCGCACAGTGATTGTGACCAACAATGACGATGCCTATCGCACTGCCATCGCCTTAAAAACAAGCGGTATTGAGGTACCTGCCATTCTGGACGCGCGTGTTCCGACCAGTGACAGCCCATTGATGGAGCAAGCCAAGGCTGCGGGCATCCGCGTGCTGATGGGACATGGGGTCGCTTCGGTCCTTGGGGGCAAACGCGTCACCGGGGTCGCCGTTTGCGCACAGGCAGGCGAAGGCGCAGTGCTGGAAGAGATCGCATGCAACGTTGTGGCGATGTCAGGGGGCTGGTCACCGGTTGTGCACCTGTGGTCGCATTGCGGTGGCAAGCTGCTGTGGGACAATGATTTTGCGATGTTCCGCCCTGATGTGGATAAAGCGCCGACAGGGGCAGATGGCAACGCCTTCGTGAGTGTTGCAGGTGCGTCCAACGGCCACTTTGGCCTGATGGAAATTCTGGGCGATGCCCATGCTAAGGGGCACGCTGCCGCACGCAGCGCAGGCTTCACACCTGCCAAAGTGAGCGCGCCCATCGGGGACAACGTGAGTGAGGCACCAATGGCCCCAGTTTGGTTGATGCCCCAAAACGCAAGCATTGCTTTGCGCAGCAAGGCGTGGCTGGATTATCAAAACGACGTCAAAGTGTCCGACGTGCAACTGGCCGCCCAAGAAGGGTTTGAATCCGTTGAGCACGCAAAACGCTATACCACGCTGGGTATGGCGACAGATCAGGGAAAGCTGAGCAACATCAACGGTCTTGCGATCCTTTCTGATGCATTGGATCAACCCATTCCGCAGACAGGCACAACGACGTTTCGCCCGCCCTATACGCCGATCTCGATGGGGGCAATCGCAGGGGAAGCGCGTGCAGATGTGTTCCAACCCATTCGCCGCACGCCCATGTATGACTGGCACGCATCAAACGGTGCCGATTGGGAACCCGTCGGTCAATGGCGACGCCCTTACGCCTATGTGCGGGCAGGTGAGACTGTGCATGACGCGGTGATGCGTGAAACCAAAAACACACGCGAAAACCTTGGGCTGCTGGATGCTTCGACCCTTGGCAAGATTATCGTCAAGGGGCCGGACGCCGGCAAGTTCCTTGATATGCTTTACACCAACATGATGAGCACGCTGAAACCCGGCAAATGTCGCTATGGGCTGATGTGCAGTGAAAACGGGTTTTTGATCGATGACGGCGTTGTGGCGCGTATCGATGAAGACACGTTCCTGTGCCACACGACCACTGGCGGCGCCGAAAGTATCCATGGCCACATGGAAGAATGGCTGCAAACGGAATGGTGGGATTGGGACGTTTATGTTGCCAATGTCACCGAACAATATGCCCAAATTGCTGTGGTTGGTCCCAAAGCCCGCACAGCGTTGGAGGCACTCGGTGGCATGGATGTCTCTAAAGACGCGCTTGGCTTTATGGAATGGGCCGATGGCACGCTTGGTGGCTTTCAGGCGCGTGTCTATCGCATCT
>CAZJAW010000372.1:0-2654 GCA_964544035.1 uncultured Rhodobacterales bacterium | reverse complement strand
GCTTAATGCTGATCTTTGCAGGTTTTGTGGCATCCTTTTGTGCTGCGTGCGAGTTGAAAGCGCATTGCAAACTTGCGTCTTGCGGGGCGCGTGCCTACTCATGTCTACGCGCTGCTTGCTGAAGGAGGCCCAAAGATGACTGCAGATCAAACGCCCAAGTCCTATGATCTTTTTGTCATCGGCGGAGGGATCAATGGCGCAGGCATTGCGCGCGACGCTGCCGGGCGCGGTATGCAGGTCGCTTTGGCCGAGATGAACGATCTGGCGTCCGCCACGTCGTCGGCATCAACCAAACTGTTTCATGGCGGTCTGCGATATCTTGAGTACTTTGAGATCAATCTCGTGCGCCATGCCCTTGAAGAAAGGGAGATTTTGCTGCGTGCTATGCCCCACATCAGCTGGCCGATGCGCTTTGTGTTGCCTTACCACAGGGATATGCGGTTTGAATCTGACACGCCCGTGTCGCGCATTCTGGCAACGGTCATGCCATGGATGAAAGGGCGGCGGCCTGCTTGGATGATCCGGTTGGGTTTGTTCCTTTATGACCATTTGGGCGGTCGCAAAATCTTGCCTGCGACCACCACACTGGCTTTGCACGGCACAGCCGAAGGCGCACCTTTGGTCGATAAGTTCGAAAAGGCCTATGAATATTCTGATTGCTGGGTCGAGGATTCGCGCCTTGTGGTACTGAATGCGCGCGACGCCGCAGATCGCGGAGCGCGCATCATGGTGCGCACGCGTGTCGAAGCGACTGAGCGGCACGATGATCATTGGGTTGTGACTTTGCGCAACTTGGACACGGACACGACCGAGCAGGTCCACGCCCGCATGTTGATCAACGCGGCGGGTCCGTGGGTAGGCGATATCATCCACGGCAAGCTCGGGCTTAAATCCAACGAAGGCGTGCGGTTGGTGCGCGGCAGCCATATCGTAACCAAGCGGCTGTTTGACCACGACAAGTGTTATTTCTTTCAAGGCACTGACGGGCGCATAATCTTTGCCATTCCTTACGAGACCGACTTTACCCTGATCGGCACCACCGACGCCGAACACCAAGACCCACACGTGGCCCCCACGTGTTCAGCCGAGGAACAGCAATACCTGCTAGATTTTGCCAACGACTATTTTAAGCAAGATATCGCAGCTGCAGACATTGTCTGGACCTATTCCGGCGTTCGTCCACTTTATGACGATGGGGCCGAAAATGCCTCAGCGCTAACGCGGGATTACACGTTGAACGTGGATGCTGCAGGTGCGCCTGTCCTCAACATCTTTGGCGGCAAGATCACAACTTATCGCAAGCTGGCCGAAGACGCGATGGACAAGGTTGCCCCCTTCTTTGAGGGCATGAGCGACCATTGGACCGCAGGCGTCGCTTTGCCCGGCGGCGATTTTGCAGTGGACGGTGTGGATGCGCTGATTTCCAAACTGATGGCTGAATATCACTTTCTTAGCCTGTTTTGGGCGCGCCGTTTGGTTCGTGCCTATGGGACTGACGCGTGGGCGGTGCTGGGTGATGCTAGGGATGCAGATGACCTTGGCGTGTTTTTTGGGGCGACGCTGACGGCACGCGAAGTCACATGGCTCTTGACCCGCGAATTTGCCCGCAGTGCCGAAGACATTATCTGGCGGCGCAACAAGTTGGGTTTGCGTCTGAGCGCAGAAGAAATATCAAGCTTGCAAACGTGGATCGCGGCACATCCAGAGACGGTGTAAACCACTCAACCGTCCTTGACCTCGGGGCGGCAATGGGCAAGTGTCTGCCTTTCTGCGCGGGCCGATAAATGGCCAATTTTTGTCTGTTTGCACTGGGAATGCGATCAGTTCTCGACAAGATTTGTCGATTATGGTTCACGTGCGCCGTGACTGTCCCAATTAGGGGCTGAAATACATCGGATCAGGGGGTTTCGTGTCTCTTTTCATTCTTGTCGCGTTGCCGTTCCTTGGTGCCTTGTTGCCCGGCATTATGAACTCTGCAGGGCGTGCTGCCTGCGCCGGGGTTACTTTCACCGTCTCGTTGGCTGCCTTTGTCGGGCTTTTGACCAATCTGCCATCTGTTTTGGCGGGCGAAGTGGTTATGGCACGTGTCGATTGGATGCCGCTGCTGGGTTTGAACTTTACCCTGATGCTTGATGGGCTTGGGTTCTTTTTTGCACTTTTGATCCTTGGCATTGGGCTGCTCATCATTGCCTACGCGCGGCACTACCTTAGCCGCGAAGACAATATGGGGCAGTTTTTCACATATCTGCTGCTGTTTCAGGGGGCGATGGTTGGGATCGTTCTGTCCGACAACATCCTGCTTTTACTTATTTTCTGGGAACTTACGTCGCTGTCTTCATTTTTGTTGATTGGCTATTGGAAGCATCTGCCCGAAGGACGCCAAGGCGCGCGCATGGCTCTTACAGTCACTGGCATGGGTGGTCTTGCGATGATCGGCGGCATGCTGATTTTGGGGCAAATCGTGGGCAGTTACGACTTGTCCGTGATCCTGCAGAACCGGGATTTGATCCAGGCTGACCCTCTGTATGTGCCTGCGTTGATCCTGATTTTGCTGGGATGTTTCACCAAGTCAGCGCAGTTCCCGTTCCACTTTTGGTTGCCGCATGCCATGGCCGCTCCAACGCCTGTGTCGGCCTATCTGCATTCGGCCACGA
>CAZJAW010000371.1:0-2729 GCA_964544035.1 uncultured Rhodobacterales bacterium | reverse complement strand
TGACCATGAATTGAACGACCTAGTTGTTGGTGAATCCCGACGTATCGTAAAGCTGCTGGAACAAGTAGAACAGTTTAGAAATCTGTCCGCCCCCGATTTGCTGCCCGTCAACATCCCCGGTGTGTTGGACCGCGCGCGCCGTTCGGCCTTGTTGGGCTTTGGCGGACACATGAACATCATCGAAGATTATGACCCGTCGTTGCCACTGGCACATGGCGATGCAGACCAACTGCTGCAGGTTGTTCTGAACTTGTTGAAAAACGCCTCAGAAGCGGCTGGCGACAAGGGCACCATCCGACTGCGCAGCTATTTCGAACATTCTTTCCGGCTGCGTCGTGCGGACGGCTCGGGTCAGTCATTGCCGCTGCAGATCGAGATCATTGACGATGGACCTGGCCTGCCGAGCTCAATCGCGGGCGACATCTTTGATCCGTTTGTGTCGGGCAAGGAAAACGGCACCGGGCTGGGCCTTGCGCTGGTGTCCAAGATCATCTCGGATCATGGGGGGTGGATTTCTGTAACCTCTGTGCCGGGAAAAACTGTGTTCCGACTGTCGTTGCCGCGCGCTCCGAAGTTAGACAACCCCATTGAATTTATTAACGAGCAAATAAAGGACTAGCCCATGGATGGCACCATTCTTGTCGCTGATGACGATCGCACAATCCGCACTGTTTTGACCCAAGCGCTGACGCGCGCTGGGTGCAAAGTGCATGCGACCTCGTCACTTACCACGCTGATGCGCTGGGTGGGCGAGGGTAAAGGGGATGTCGTGATCTCTGATGTGATGATGCCGGATGGCAATGGGTTGGAAATGCTGCCCAAGATCAATTCCGACCGTCCCGGACTGCCAGTCATTGTGATCTCGGCGCAGAATACCATCATGACAGCGATCCAAGCCGCTGAGGCGCAGGCCTATGACTATTTGCCCAAACCCTTTGATCTGCCCGATCTGATGAAACGCACAGCCAAAGCGCTGGAACTAAAAGGTCACAACCGCACGCCAACGCCCGAAGAAGAGCGCCCGGATGAGTTGCCCTTGGTGGGGCGCACAGCGATCATGCAGGCGCTTTACCGCGTTGTGGCGCGGGTTATGAACACGGACCTGCCTGTTTTGATCTGGGGGGAAAGTGGAACGGGCAAGTCGCTGATCGCGCGCGCCATTCACGACTTTTCAGACCGCCGATCGCTGCCGTTTGTCACGGCGACGGCAACTGACTTGCAAGACTTGGAAGGCCCGGCGCGCATTTTGGCGCGGGTCAAAAGCGGCACATTGCTGATCGATGAAATTAGCGACATTCCCGAAGAATTGCAGGCCCGCATTGTGCGCATGATGGACACGCCCGGCGAATATACGCCGCGCTTTTTGGCCACCAGCCAGTCTGATTTGACCACGGCGATGGAAGCCGGGCGTGTGCGCAAAGATCTGTATTACCGTTTGTCCGGTGCGACATTGAACGTGCCTGCTTTGCGCGAACGTGTAGATGATATTCCGCTGCTTGCAGACCATTTCCTTGCGCGCGGCGAAAAGAGTGGGCAGGCGCCACGTGTCTTGTCCGAAGACGCGGCCGAAATATTCCGTACTTATTCGTGGCCCGGCAACGTGCGACAACTGGAAAATGCAGTGCGCCGTTTAGGTCTGACCAGCCGTTCTGTGGAAATCGCGGCCTCAGAGGTTGAACTGGTCCTGGGCAGCCAACCTGAGTTGGAGCCGATCCGCAGTGCTGGTGACACTGAAAAACTAGGTGCAAGCGTGGCGCGCCACCTCAAGCGTTATTTCGATCTGCACGGAAATATGTTGCCGCCACCCGGTCTGTACCAGCGAATCTTACGCGAAGTGGAAATGCCTCTTATCGAGATCGCATTGGATGCAACCGGTGGAAACCAGGCCAAATGTGCAGATCTTTTGGGGATTAACCGTAATACACTGCGTAAGAAAATCACCGATCTCGATATAGAGGTGACACGCCGCCGCAAATTGATGTAATACTGCCACACAACCTGTGGCATCTGCGCCGAAATGCGTGGGGAGATCACAGGACTTAGCGGTAAAGGCACACATGTGCCACATCATCGAGGTTGTGCGACGTGGCATCCCGGACACGCACCAATTGGTGGATGCAATTAGGGCGTTTGCGCCGTCGTAGGCGCTTGCGCAATGCAGCGACGCTGGGATTGGTCGTTTTAGGGCCGGTTCTCGCGTTGCTGACGTTTCTGGTGTTGGGCCCGCTTGAGCAGGGCTCAAGCTCTCCGTCCTTGCGGCTGATTATCCTCACGGACTTTGTCTATATTCTGGTCGTTGCAGCGCTTGTCTTGTCACAGGTAGGACGCCTGATCGCGGCACGACGTGCAAAATCGGCGGGATCACGCCTACACTTGCGACTGACCGGCGCTTTTGCGCTGCTGGCTTTGATCCCGACAGTGATTGTGGCCGTCTTTGCGGGGCTGACCATCAATATCGGGCTTGAAGGTTGGTTTTCTGATCGGGTCAGCCGTGTGGTCGGCGCGTCCTTGGCTGCCGCCGAAGCTTATGAGGCCGAGCAGCGCGAAGACTTGATCGCGGATGCGCGCGCTTTGGCACGCTACATTGACACAGTGCGCGCCCAACGACCTGTCGGTGACCGCGAAGTGCTGACCGAAGGACAACTGCAGGTGCAACGCGGCCTGCGCGAAGCCTATTTGATCGATGGCACGGGCGAGTTGCGCGCGCATCCGCGATCAAGTCTTCGCGC
>CAZJAW010000370.1:0-2736 GCA_964544035.1 uncultured Rhodobacterales bacterium | reverse complement strand
CAAGTCTTCGGTCCAACCGAACGTGTCCCAGCTGTGCGCCATATGGTCGGGCATGGGGGCGGTAATGGTGATAGGTTTGCGCGAATGAGGGTGTTCAAAACGCATCATGCGGGCATGCAAGTGTAGCTTTTTACTGATGACCCCACCCAGTTGCGCACCCCAACCGTCGCCCAAATTTTCCTGCCCCGAACCGCCATATTTACCGTCGCCAATAATTGGATGTCCAATCTCGGCCATGTGGGCGCGCAGTTGGTGGGTGCGCCCCGTTATAGGTTCCATCGCGACCCATGCGGCGCGCGAGGCCACACGATAGAGTGTCGCATAAAGCGTGTTGGCGCGTTTGGCGCCGGGCGTGTCTTCAACATCGCGCGGATGAACGGCAATCATCTTTTCGCCCTCGCCCCCTTTGCCACGGCCACCGGCCTTAACCAGCCCATATTTGATCTCGCCCAAATATGGCGTCGGCACTCCTGCCACCAAAGCCCAATAGATTTTGCGCGTCTCGCGGTGGCGCATCGCTGTGGTCAAAGCCTTGGCCGCCAGACGCGTGCGTGCCAGCAGCAAGACGCCCGAGGTATCTTTGTCTAGGCGATGTACAAGGCGCGGTCTGTCCTCAAAACCAAACATCAATGCCTCACCCATGCCATCCACATGACGGTTCTGACCCGATCCACCTTGGGTCGGCAGGCCCGCAGGTTTATTAATCGCGATGACATGGTCGTCGCGATAGATCACGCAGGATTGGATCATCTTGGCATCAGCCTCGGACACACCAGTTTTTACCACGGCAGGCGCACGGGCATCAGGAATGGGCGGCACGCGCACGTTTTGGCCCTCTTCCACGCGGGAATTTGATTTCACACGACCACCGTTCACACGGCATTCGCCCTTGCGACACATTTTTTCGACCATGCCTTGCGACAGTTGCGGGAAACGGCGTTTAAGGAAACGATCAAGGCGCTGGTCGCCCTCATCTTCGGTCACTGTGATAGTCTGGACGCCACTCATGCAAAAACTCCTCGGGCCATGACAAGGCCCAGTGCCAGCGCGCCGACCGACAAGCCAACTGATAGCAAAATATATAGTCCCGCCTGCCCCACATCACCGCGTTCGATGAGGGTCATAGTTTCAAGGCTAAAGGACGAAAAGGTGGTGAAGCCCCCCAAGATACCCGTCATCACCAATGGGCTTAGATGAGTCAGACCACGGTCTGCTGCAACCACGACAAAGACACCCATAAGGAATGAGCCAAGGATGTTGACGGTGATAATACCCAACGGAAAGGCAGTCATGCCAAACAGACGCAGCACTGCCACACCCGCGACATAGCGCAACGAGGCACCAATCGCCCCGCCAAGGGCCACAAGAGAAAGCGTAGATATCATGCGCGGTCTGTCGACCCTTCCCAGATCAGAGTCAAGGTTGCGCGCGTTTGTACTGCGTCAGGTACTGCGTTTGGCCCGCAGCTTGGCAAAATAATCGATGCGCTTTTTCAAATCACGTTCAAACCCGCGCTCGACGGGTTGATAAAGGTCCGGACGGGCCATCCCATCGGGAAAGTAGTTCTGCCCCGAAAACCCATCTTCGGCATCGTGGTCGTACGCGTAGTTGTCCCCGTAGCCTTGGTCTTTCATCAGCGATGTCGGCGCATTCAAAATGTGCTTGGGTGGCGGGTGCGACCCGGTTTTCTTAGCGGCCTTTCGCGAACCTTTGTAAGCGACATAGATGGCGTTAGATTTCGGCGCGAGCGCAAGGTAGACAAGCGCTTGTGCCAGCGCCAATTCGCCCTCTGGGCTGCCAAGGCGTTCGAACGTCTCCCAACTTTGCAGGCACACCGATTGCGCCTGCGGGTCAGCAAGGCCAATGTCCTCGACCGCCATGCGGGTGATCCGGCGCGCAAGGTAGCGTGGGTCTTCGCCGCCCTCCAACATGCGCGCAAACCAATAAAGCGCTGCATCCGGGTCCGATCCGCGCACTGATTTGTGCAAGGCCGAGATCAAATTGTAATGGGCATCCCCCGACTTGTCGTATTGCGCCGCTCGGCGCATCAGACGCGTGGCCAACGATGTCTGATCTAACGGGGCGTCCAGTTTCCAAGCCGCAATCTGCTCGATCAGGTTCAGCAAAGCGCGCCCATCACCGTCAGCCATCTCCAACAGGATTGCGCGCGCCGCAGGGTCAAGGGGCAACGTCATGCCCAATTCCTGTTCAGCGCGTTGCGCCATAAGTTCCAAGTCAGCCGCGTCGAGCCGTTCTAACACCAGCACTTGCGCCCGTGACAGCACAGCCGCGTTCAGCTCAAAGCTTGGGTTTTCAGTGGTCGCCCCAACCAGCAGGATCGTCCCGTCTTCCATATGTGGCAGAAAGCCGTCTTGCTGCGCCTTGTTAAAGCGGTGGATTTCATCAACAAACAACAAGGTGCCCTGCCCGTTTTGGCGACGGATACGGGCGGATTCAAATACCTTTTTGAGGTCAGGCACACCTGTAAAGATCGCGCTAATTTGTACAAAATGCAGGTCGGTTTCATGGGCAAGCAGGCGCGCAATGGTCGTTTTGCCAACGCCCGGCGGCCCCCAGAACACAAGCGATCCCAACGCCCCGGCCTCTAGCATCACCGTCAACGGCGCATCCGCACCAAGGACCTGCCGCTGTCCAATGACTTCAGACAGTTTTTGCGGGCGTAACCTGTCAGCAAGCGGACGATGTCCATTGTCGGCAGATGGATCAGAGGCAAAA
>CAZJAW010000369.1:0-2736 GCA_964544035.1 uncultured Rhodobacterales bacterium | reverse complement strand
CAGATAGGACCGAGCGCGTAGCATGCGCAAGGTTTTGCGTGCGCGTCCCTTCCCATTCTGGACAAGGGGAGCCAAAGCAGCCTAGGTTCAAAAAATTTGAAAGGCTTGGCAAATGGCACAGCGCAAGATCATTATCGATACCGATCCCGGGCAAGATGACGCCGTTGCCATCCTTTTGGCGCTCGCCAGCCCGGAAGAGATCGATGTGCTGGGCATCACCGCTGTTGCGGGCAATGTGCCTTTGGATCTGACGTCAAAAAATGCGCGTATTATCTGTGAATTGGCGGGCAAAGTTGATGTGCCTGTCTATGCTGGATGTGACCGCCCGTTGGGGCGCGATTTGGTTACAGCCGAACATGTGCACGGCAAAACCGGGCTTGATGGCCCGGACCTGCCGGACCCCACGATGCCTTTGCAAGATGTACACGCCGTAGATTACATCATCGAAACCTTGCGCAAAGAGGCCCCCGGCACTGTCACCTTGTGCCCTTTGGGTCCGCTGACAAACATCGCCACCGCCTTGACACGCGCGCCCGACATTGCAGATCGCGTGCATCAAATTGTTTTGATGGGTGGGGCCTATTTCGAAGTGGGCAACATCACACCAGCCGCAGAGTTCAACATATACGTCGACCCGCAAGCCGCTGATATCGTATTCAAAAGCGGCATCGATATCGTGGTTTTGCCGCTTGATGTCACGCACAAAGCGCTGGTCACCAAGCCGCGCAACGACGCCTTTCGCGCCATCGGCACGCCTGTTGGCATCGCAGTTGCCGAAATGACGGATTTTTTCGAACGTTTTGATAAGGAAAAATATGGCTCGACAGGCGCGCCATTGCATGACCCTTGCGTCACCGCCTATCTGATCCGCCCTGAATTGTTCTCGGGTCGTCATATCAACGTCGAGATCGAAACCACATCTGAGTTGACCCTTGGTATGACGGTCGCGGATTGGTGGGGTGTCACGGATCGCGCACCCAACGCCACCTTTATTGGTGATTTGGACGCGGATGGGTTCTTTGCCCTGTTGACTGAGCGATTGGCGCGATTGTGAGCCTGCTGGTTGCCTATGACCCAAGCTGGCCCGCCAAGGCACAAGCGGAGGCAGAACGCTGGCGCTCAAACGTCGCCGGGCTGATCAGCGTGCACCATATCGGGTCAACCTCGATACCCGGCATGCCGGCCAAACCTGTTCTTGATCTGATCCCTGTTTTCAAAGACGAATCCGCCGCCGATTTGGCCCAAGACGCGGTTGAAGCGATGAGTTATGAATGGATGGGCCCCTTTGGCCTTGAAGGTCGCCGCTATTGCCGCGCACGTGACCCGGATACTGGGGCGCGCCGTGTTCACGCCCATGCCTACGTGCAAGGTCATGCTGACATCCGGCGCCACTTGGCTTTTCGCGACGCGCTGTGCGCCAACGCTGCGTTGCGGGTTGCCTATGCCTCCGTCAAAGCCGCCTGTGCCGCGCGCCATCCCGACGGTGGCGAGGGCTACCAAACATGCAAATCCGCATGGATCGCAAAGACCGAAGCCCGAGCATTGGAGACATCAAGATGAGCGCCGTCCTAACCCTTGCCACGGTCGAACACTTGGATCGATTGCTGCCAATGCTTGCGTCTTTTCACGCCGAAGAAGACATAAAAATCAGCGATGAACAGCGCGCCAAAGGACTCACGCCCCTGCTAGAGGGGTGTCCACACGGGGTCGTCTATCTGATCGGACCACCGCGCGCGCCCATTGGATATATTGTGATCTCTTTTGGTTGGTCGATCGAATTTGGCGGCATGGATGGATTTGTGGACGAACTTTACGTGCGCCCCGGCGTGCGTGGACGCGGAGTGGCCAGCGAAGTGCTGATTTCGCTGCCGCGCGCATTGGCTGACGCGGGTCTAAAGGCGCTGCATTTGGAAGTGGACACTGACAATGCAGACGCACGCAGGCTATATAAACGTGCAGGGTTTTCCATGCGCGACGGCTATCACCTGATGACGCGAACGTTTTGAGGGCCAAGGGCACAGATATGCAAATCCCCTTTGACAACTCTTACGCCAAGCTGCCGGATGGCTTTTTCACCCGGCTTGATCCAACCCCTGTGGCTGCCCCGCAGATGTTGGCATGGAACGATGCTCTGGCTGCGGAACTGGCCATTGATGAACCTGACCCAGATGTCTTTGCAGGCAATACAGTGCCCAAGGGTGCGGCCCCTTTGGCGCAACTTTATGCGGGCCACCAGTTTGGCCAGTACAACCCGCAACTGGGCGATGGGCGCGCCATTTTACTCGGCGAAGTCATCGACCGCGCAGGCACCCGGCGTGACATTCAGCTGAAAGGCTCCGGGCCGACCCCCTATTCCCGCATGGGTGATGGGCGTGCTTGGCTTGGTCCTGTTCTGCGCGAATATGTGATCAGTGAAGCGATGCACGCTCTTGGTATCCCGACCACACGTGCATTGGCAGCCGTGGCGACAGGCGACCCTGTGTTGCGCGAACAAGGCCCGCTGCCCGGCGCCATCCTGACTCGCGTTGCATCTAGTCATGTGCGTGTTGGCACCTTTCAAGTTTTTGCCCATCGCGGCCAAATCGACGATCTGCGCACCCTGACCGATTACGCCATTGCGCGCCACTGGCCGGACGCAGATGGCCCTATGGGATTGCTCACAGCCGTTTGCGCCGCTCAGGCCGAACTGATCACGGCCTGGATGTCCGTTGGCTTTATCCATGGTGTTATGAACAC
>CAZJAW010000368.1:0-2748 GCA_964544035.1 uncultured Rhodobacterales bacterium | reverse complement strand
AGCCCACCAACGCCAAACAAAAGTAGTGGTAAGGCCGCAGGCAATGGCACAGGCGCAAGTTCAACCGTGATGTTACTTAAGATGAAGCCAATATTTTCGGGCTCTTGCGTATGATCGAAAGAAAAATCAGTGAAGCTTGATCCGAGCGCGTCATAGGTCAGCGTTCCCAAGCCGTTTGGAACAGATGACGAAACCAAGCCTGTCATCGAATCTTGAGACGTACCAGTTGTATCACTGAGAAGAGCGAAAACGGGGCTGCCGTCTGCAGCGAAATTGAAGACTTCTTCACCGCTGGTCGCGTTCCCAGTCAGAAAACCGAAACGAATTTCGATTGAACTGATCGCGCTGCTGAAATTGAGGTTGTAAGAACCACTTGTATTATTTGGTCCGCCGAAAATCGAAAAACCCGATCCGCCACCGCCGAGGTAGATGCCTTGTGGACCAGCAAGTGAATATGTCTCGACGGTACCACCATTCGATCCGGTTACGTCCAGGGTTAGGCCGTCGCTTGTGACGTTTGTGGCTGTTTGCAAGAGGTTTGTGTCGAAAACAACGCTGGTTGCTGAAGCGATTGCTGGAGCTACTGCAAGTACTCCGGCTGCAATAATCGTCTTGATAGGGAACTTCATCTTATAATCCTTTTTTTTAAAAATACGTCGCGCACGATACCTCGGAACTTAGCCTCAGTGGAAGAAAAATTTCCTCGATTTTAGAAACACTGCGTTTCTGAAGCGAGATCAATGATCAAAAGTTGACAGTTGATTGTGCCCAACCATGCAGTTTCAAGCCAAATGCATCCTTCGACCTGCGGCACAGATGCGCAATTCCCTGTGCATCCACCTGTGATGCGAAAACGGCGGCCCCTGGGAGGAGGAGCCGCCGTTTCTTCAGCATCACACGTCCAGTCAGGGAGGAGGAGGACCAGCCGTGCGATGTGTCGCTGTGCGCCCACGTGTGGACGCTATGTTAGGTGCGGCGACCCCTGGGAGGAGGTAGGAGCCGCCGCTCTTTCAACATCACGTCGGTCAGGGAGGAGGAGGACCAATCGCGATGTATCTGTTTTGCGCTGAGTGAAGCGCAAGGAATAAAAAGGAGCGGTGGCGTCTGGGAGGAGGTTAGGCGCCACCGCCAATTACAGATGCCCCAGGGAGGAGGAGAGGAACATCTGATCTCTTGTGTTTCAGTGGGCGGCGTTTTCCGCCGCTTCCCATGCAACGCGCTTGAGTTCTGACCGGTGCAGGCCCAGATCGGCCAGCTCACGGTTGGTCAGCATGTCCAATTCGCGGACAGTTGTCTTGAAGATACGGTATTTCGCGCGGCGTTCTGCAGCGTTCGCCAGATAGCGGCCGGCGGTGGTCAGGATGCGCTCAATCAGGTCGGAGCGGTGTGTAACGTCATTGTAGTAGGCCATTTTCTTCGCCTCATGTTTCGCTTTCGTTAACTTGAATATAGAGAAATGCTGCAACTGCACAATGGACGGTTCAGCAATGCCGCTATGCAGCATTTGCATGGGCTAAAGGTAGAAAACGCAGGCAAAGTGCTTAAGGAATTATCACGCCTCCCGCATAGCGTGTACGCCCCTTGCGCGCGCCATAAATTCTGCCAGTTATTGCGCCAACTCAGCGGAGAAATGCGCCATGTCGTTAACCAAAGACAAAATCCACGCGGCCCTTAGCAGAATCGAAATGCCTGATGGCGGCGATCTGATGTCGCGTGACTTGATTCGTGCAGTGCAGATTGATGGCGCAGCGGTGCAGTTTATCATTGAAGCACCGTCTCCAGAGCTGGCGGCCCGTATGGAGCCGATCCGCGCTGCGGCTGAAGCGGCGGTGCGCGGCTTAAGCGACGTGGATCAAGTGCGCGTGGCCCTCACCGCCCACGGTCCTGCACCTAAGCCAAGCGCGCCGCCCAGCCTGAAGATCGGCGGGCACCCAAAACCACAAGAAGGGCCAACCAAGCCAACTGGGGTGCAGCGCATTCTGGCTATTGGTTCGGGCAAAGGTGGTGTTGGTAAATCCACAGTATCTTCGAACCTTGCTGTTGCTCTGGCGCGGGCAGGGCGCAAAGTTGGTCTGCTTGATGCCGATATATACGGTCCCAGCCAACCGCGCATGATGGGCGTGAACAAGCGCCCAGCTTCGCCCGATGGCAAATCCATCATTCCTTTGCACGCCCACGGCGTCACACTGATGTCCATCGGCTTCATGATGGAGGAGGGCAAGGCCGTGGTTTGGCGCGGCCCTATGTTAATGGGCGCGCTGCAGCAGATGCTTGGGCAGGTGCAGTGGGGTGAATTGGATGTGCTTCTGGTCGATCTGCCTCCCGGAACGGGCGATGTGCAACTGACGTTATGCACCAAATCCGAATTGAGCGGTGCAATTGTCGTCAGCACTCCGCAGGACGTGGCGCTGATTGATGCGCGCAAAGCGCTTGATATGTTTGCGACCCTGAAAACACCAGTGTTGGGGTTGATCGAAAACATGTCGATGTTTGTATGTCCTGACTGCGGGGCCGAGCATGAGGTCTTTGGCTCGGGCGGTGTCGCTGCCGAGGCTGAGAAGATGGGCGTGCCGCTGCTTGGCGCATTGCCGATTGATCTGGACACTCGGCTGGCTGGGGACGGGGGCACACCTATCGCCGTCGGGGACGGTCCCATGGCACAAGCCTACGCGCAGATCGCCGATGGTTTGATCAAGGGCGGCATGGCTTAGCTGTCGCAGCCTTCGGCGTCTTGACTATATAGAGTAG
>CAZJAW010000367.1:0-2761 GCA_964544035.1 uncultured Rhodobacterales bacterium | reverse complement strand
GCCTTAGTCATACGGTCCAGATAGCGTCGACGCGGGCCTGCGCTGCGCGCGATAACGCGTTCGGTGACGCGGGTGACAACGGGATTAAGGGGCATTGTGCTCTCCTTCAAAAACTAAGTGTTGGGCGGCATATAGCATGACATTTATGATAGCGCTAACACAATCATGCGCGACTACTGCGCCACGGTGCCGCAGGAAAAGGTCCAACGCTGCTTTCCAAGGGTCACACCGCAACATATAGTGGGCGAAAATCCGATAAACGGATGTAGAGCAAGAGGACAGCAATGGCGCACATCATCGTCGTAGGCAACGAAAAGGGCGGCGCGGGAAAATCGACCGTCTCCATGCATGTCGCCACCGCACTTGCCCGTATGGGCCACAAAGTAAATGCACTTGACCTCGACCTGCGGCAACGCACGTTTGCGCGTTACGTGGAAAATCGCAAAGCGTTCCTTGCTTCGGCCAATCTTGATTTGCCATCGCCAGAGGCCCATGACTTGCCCGAAATCGAAGCCACGGCACTGAAACCGGGCGAGAACATCTATGACCACCGCCTCAGTGCTGCTGTCGCCACTTTGGAACCGGACAGCGAATTTATATTGATCGACTGCCCCGGCTCGCACACACGCCTCAGCCAAGTGGCACACTCGCTGGCCGATACGTTAATTACGCCTTTGAATGACAGCTTTGTCGACTTCGACTTGTTGGCACGGATCGATGCGACAGGCGACAAGATCAAGGGCCCCTCCGTCTATTCCGAAATGGTCTGGAACGCGCGCCAATTGCGCGCGCAGGCGGGTCTGAAACCCATTGATTGGATCGTGGTGCGCAACCGTATGGGCGCCCAGCGCATGGTCAACAAGGAAAAGATGGAACGCGCAATTTCGATGCTGTCCAAGCGCATTGGCTTCCGCATCTCTGCCGGGTTTTCCGAACGCGTGATCTTCCGCGAGCTGTTCCCGCGTGGCCTAACGCTGCTAGACCTCAAGGACATTGGGGTCAAACAGCTGAATATATCCAACGTGGCGGCCCGACAGGAATTGCGCGAATTGCTCAAAACGCTGAAATTGCCGGGCGTCGAAGTCGACCTTTAAGCCGTCTTACAGAACCAAACACAAGCTAAACGTCACCGATGTCCCGAAAGCGCATAGCGCAGCAGGGCATCGAAAACACGCGTTTGGGAACCGCCTGTTAAGATCCCTGCCCCTCGAACCAATCCAGCATACGCGTGGCCCATCCATTTGGTGCGCCATGCCCGCCCTTGTGCAGCATCAATTGAATCTCGCCCGCATCGCAGTCCGTCCAATGGCGCATCCATAGATCGCCATCAAAGCTGCTGTTTTCTGGCTGCCGTGCTGAGCAGCCATTGGTTTCGCGCAAGACTTTAAGCGACGCCCAAACATCCCCCTGGATCACAGTACCACCGCGCAATGAACGCCCTTCTAGCGGCACAGTCCGGTCGTTCCAGCCATAGGTGAGGAACAACTTTACGGGCGCTTCGCAAATCTCGGGCAGATCATCCCAGAACGCGCCTGCTACGGGCGCATAGGCATCCGCAAAACTGGGATCATGACATGCTATGTCCCACGCCATTGACGCCCCGCGCGAGAATCCGGCAAGCATCACGGGGGCGTCTGTAAGTCCGGTCTTGGCGCGCACATCCGCTAAAACATCGCGCAAAAATACGCCGTCATCGCCCTCATAATTTGTCCCTTTGGCCCGCACGGACCAGTTGCGCACAAAGCGTGCACCCGGGTGATAGCCATTGGGCGCAACAAAAACGAAACCGCGCTCAACCGCGCCTTTTCCCAGCCCAGAGTTCAGCAAACCGCGCCCGCGTCCACCGCCGCCATGCAAATGTACAACAATGCCCTTGGGTTTCGCGACTTCAGGCATCGCCATATGATACGTCCCTGTCTCTAGCGTACATGGGGTGTCGGCATCCCCGCAGTCCTGCGCCCAACTCGGCACAGCAAACAAAGACAGAAGGGCAATCAATGGCATGGCGCTTAGGCGCATAGCAGCATCCTTTTCGAGATGGGAAATATCCGCGCGACCCTGCCCCCTGCACGCAAGATTGGCAAATCACGTCCACACGATCACTCACAGACAATACCGTCCTTGCAGGTTACATCCTGCACCGTAGAATGCGCCAAACTGGCCCTGCCCCCATCAAAGAGACCCACACGCATGCCCCTTTCCAAAAGCTGGGTCACCAGCGCCAACAGCGCCGATAGTGACTTTCCTTTGAACAACCTGCCCTATGGTGTGTTTTCGACCGGTTCCCTCGATGCGCGCTGCGGCGTGGCAATCGGGGATATGATCCTTGATATGCAAATGGCCGAAGACCTCAGCGTGATCTCTTTGAGTGACGAACCGCTTTTTGACGTGCCCTTCTGGAACGAGTTGATGGAACAAGGCCCAGCCGTCTGGACTGCTCTGCGCAATCGGCTGACGCAGTTGCTCTCGGCCGGGGCGCGGGAACAAAGAATGGTAGAACAACTCCTAGTGCCCATGAAAGACGCCACGCTGCACATGCCGCTGGTCGTCTCTGAGTACACAGATTTCTACTCGGGCCGCCATCACGCGACCAACGTCGGCACGATGTTTCGCGGCGCCGAAAGTGCGTTGCCACCGAACTGGCTGCATATTCCCATTGGCTACAACGGGCGGGCTTCGTCAGTCGTGGTGTCCGGCACCGATGTGCGCCGCCCTTGGGGGCAACTGAAGTCGCCAAATCACGACACCCCCGCTTTCCTCC
>CAZJAW010000366.1:0-2768 GCA_964544035.1 uncultured Rhodobacterales bacterium | reverse complement strand
CCGTTGGCTTCCCGGATTTTGTCGGCGGCATCCTTGTCGAAGGCCACACCGTTTTCAGCAAACAATGTGTCCAATTCACCGGACAGGGTCATCTCGGTGATGATATCACACCCGCCGACAAACTCGCCTTTGACGTAAAGCTGCGGGATAGTGGGCCAGTCCGAGAATTCTTTGATGGTTGAACGGATTTCTTCATCCGCCAACACATTCACGTCGGAATATTCAACGCCCATGTAATTTAGTACCCCCGCCACGCGGCTGGAAAATCCACATTGCGGCATGGACTTGGTGCCCTTCATGTAAAGCACCACGTCATTGTCTTTGATGGTCTCAGAAATTCGTGCTTTGGCGTCGCTCATGTCATTTTTCTTTCTTTAAGTAGGCGCGATGGTAACGCGCGGCATATGTTTCATCATCAGGCATTGCATCCACCTTTGTGCTGGCGGCAGCAGCAAAGCTGTCTTTGCTTTGAATCGAATGGATGTTGTTGGTGCGCTCCAATGCGTCGTTCCTGCGGCTGGCCCGATCGACGATGGAAAAATCCGTCGCTTCCATGCCCAAGGGCACATCGCGGACCTGGCCCATCTCGGCGCGTCCAGGCTGGCGGGATGCCAGCGGTCTGCGCGGACCTCTGCGAAACGGTGCAGATATGATCCGCCAAAGGGTGTTCATGCTGACGCTTTGGTGGTCAGCGCCAATGCGTGCAACTCGCCGTGGCTGCCGTCCATTTTGCCTTTAAGCGCCTTGGTGACTGCGCGGTGCTGTTGCACGCGGTTCATACCTGCAAAGGAGGCGTCAATCACCTCGGCGGAGTAGTGGTTTCCGTCGCCTGCAAGGTCGGTGATGGTAATCTGCGCCTCTGGAAAAGTCTCGCGGATGAGGTCTTCGATCTCTTGGGCTTGCATGGGCATGGGCGTTCTCCGGGCAAAGTTGTTACAGATTTAAGGTGGCAAAGGCGGGGGCGCAAGAGTTTGCGCGTGCTTGATGGGCTGTGCGCGGCTTGGGGTTGTGTCTGCCAACACGGCAGGCGTAAGTTTTAGACGATAACTGCCCCCTAAATACCGGAGCCCACCCGATGACACAGCAAGACAACGCGCCCGAGCAAGCATTGGCATGGGTGCAAGCCGGGCAGGGCGCTGCTCTTGCGACAGTGGTGCAGACATGGGGCAGTGCACCGCGCCGCGCTGGTGCGCAGATGGTCGTGTCGGGAACGGGCGACATGATGGGGTCAGTGTCTGGGGGCTGCGTCGAAGGGGCTGTAGTGCTTGAAGCGACTGAGGCACTCAGCGACGGCAAACCCCGTCTATTAGAATACGGAGTCAGCGATGGGGATGCATTTGCTGTCGGCCTCGCTTGCGGCGGCACGATCAAAGTTTTGGTCGAACCTATTGGTACTGCGATGCCCGTCGATGTTCTAAAGCAACTTGTGGCTGCACGTGCCGCGCGCACGCCCGTGGCCTATGTCGTGAACACAGCGACGTGGGAGCGCGCGTTAGATCAATCCGGCCACACCGCGCGCTTTGCCAGTGACCGCAGTGGGGTTGAAGAAGACGACCAAACGTTTGTGGCCATTCACAACCCGCCTTTACGCCTTGCCATCGTGGGGGCGGTGCACATCGCGCAAGCGCTGGTGCCGATGGCGCGGATTGCGGGGTTTGATCCGGTGGTCATTGACCCGCGCGGTGCATTCGGATCAGCTGCGCGTTTTCCCGGTGAAAAATTGTTGGATGACTGGCCAGATGAAGCGCTGGCGGAATTTGATCTTGATAGCCGCAGTGCCTTGGTATTGTTGACCCATGATCCCAAGCTGGATGACCCCGCGCTGCATGTGGCGCTGAAATCGGATGCGTTTTACATCGGCGCGTTGGGATCAACCCGCACACATGCCAAACGCGTGGATCGGTTGGCTGAGGCCGGGTTCAGCGCAGATCAGATCGCGCGTATACGCGGCCCAATTGGGCTAGATATCGGGGCGGCCAGCCCTGCGGAAATCGCAGTGTCGATTCTTGGGCAGATGGTGCAATATTTGCGGAAACCTGCATGATCTTTGGTGCGATACCTGCACGCGACGCAGTTGGCGCCATCCTTGCACATTCCATGATGGCTGCTTCGGGGCGCGTGCAAAAGGGCACGCACCTGAACGCCAACCATATAGAGGATTTGATCGCGGGCGGACATGAAACCGTGGTTGTTGCGCGCCTTGAACCGGGGGACGTTGACGAAAATGCCGCCGCGGCGCGGGTGGCGCAGGCCATTGCGCCCAATGCAGAGGATCAAAACCTGCGGATTTCTGCGGCGGGCGCGGGGCGCGTGAACCTATATGCGACGGCGCCGGGTGTGGTTGAGATTGCTGTAGACAAGGTAGCGGCCCTGAATGCGCTTGACCCCATGATCACGCTGGCGACAGTTCCTGAGTACCACCGTGTCGACGCCGACACGATGGTGGCCACGATCAAGATTATTTCTTATGCCGTGTCGGAGACGGTGCTTGAAGAGGCGTGCCGCCAAGTAGACTACGCCATGTTTGTGGCAGATCCGATTTTTCAGTCGGCGACTTTGATCGAAACACGGGTTGGCGATGTTATTCCGCCCGATAAGGGGCGTTCTGCCATGGTGGGGCGGATGGACCGCTTGGGCCTTACCATGACAGACCGCGTTGTTGTGCCGCACAAAAGCGCGGACATCGCGGCCGCTTTGCACGACGCGCCGGGCCAGGTTCTGTTTGTTCTGACAGCATCTGCAACATCTGACGCCATGGACGTGGCCCC
>CAZJAW010000365.1:0-2802 GCA_964544035.1 uncultured Rhodobacterales bacterium | reverse complement strand
GACGTGCGTTGGGGCCAGAAACTGTGGCGCCGTTCCTGTCTTCGCGATGTAAGAAGCATCTGCAGCGGGCCATTAAGGATCTGTAATTCACGCCTTTTGATGCGTTCCTGCAAAAAATATTTTGATGCGGTGCTTATTGAAACCAGTGGCTCGCCCAAACCCTCTTGTACGTTTCACGCTTTGTCGTACCTTGCACATACCTCAATCACGGCCTGATCCCATGACCCTCGACCTCGACTTTGTCCGCGCTCAGTTTCCTGCATTTGCTGAACCCTCGTTACAGGGCCAAGCGTTTTTTGAAAACGCAGGTGGCAGTTATACTTGTGGCGCTGTGATTGACCGCCTCACGCGGTTCTACACGCAACGCAAAGTGCAGCCTTACGCGAACTACAACGCCTCGCGCCTTGGTGGTGCCGAAATGGATGAGGCACGCACGCGCATGGCCGCCATCCTTGGCGTCGACGATGACGAA
Organism: uncultured Rhodobacterales bacterium; assembly: GCA_964544035.1. Lineage (GTDB taxonomy): Bacteria > Pseudomonadota > Alphaproteobacteria > Rhodobacterales > Rhodobacteraceae > Tateyamaria. The sequence continues at coordinate 2,330 of CAZJAW010000365.1, read as the reverse complement.
TTGTCTTTTGGCCCGTCGACCACGCAGAACACCTATGTTTTGGCGCAGGCATTTGGACAGATGATGCAGCCGGGCGAGGCAATCGTTGTGACCAACCAAGACCATGAAGCCAACACAGGGCCATGGCGACGGCTCGCAGATCGCGGCATTGACGTGCGTGAATGGAAGGTGGATCCCGGCACTGGCCATCTTGACCCTGCGGCGCTTGAGGATTTGCTGGACGACACTGTGCGTCTTGTGTGTTTTCCGCACTGTTCGAACGTGGTGGGAGAGATTAACCCCGTGACCGAGATTACGGCCCTTGCCCATGCCGCAGGCGCATTTGTCTGTGTGGACGGTGTATCCTATGCCCCGCACGGATTTGCGGATGTGGGCGCGTTGGGGCCAGATATCTATTTGTTTTCTGCCTACAAGACATATGGACCGCATCAAGGCCTGATGGTGATCCGCCGCGCGCTTGGTGAATTGTTGCCCAATCAGGGGCACTATTTCAACGCGGGTTCTCTTTATAAACGCTTCACGCCTGCCGGACCTGATCACGCGCAGATCGCGGCTTGCGCTGGCATGGCGGATTATGTCGATTCCCTTTTTGCCCATCACGGTGGTGATGCAAAGGCCACTCCGGCAGAACGGGGGCATATGGTGCATGACTTGATGCGCGCACGCGAAGTCACGGCGTTGGCGCGCGTGATGGACGCGCTGAAGGGGCGCAATGATCTGCGTATCATCGGCCCAACAGACGCCGAGGTCCGTGCCCCCACAATAGCGCTGGATCTTGCCCGCGACCCGGTGGCTGTGGCAGCAACTCTGGCCGATCACGGCATCATGGCAGGCGGTGGTGATTTTTATGCTGTGCGGGTACTACAGGCCATGGGTGTCGACGCTGAACGTGGCGTCTTGCGCCTGTCTTTCACGCATTACACAAACGACGCAGAGATTGATCAGCTTCTGAATGCTCTTGACGCTATGTTGTAGACGCAGATTAACACGTAACCTGTTGATCCATATGCCTGCGTGCTGCGTACATCTGTTAACATAAGGATAACGGGTGTTGAGCAGTTCAGCGATTATTGTGTGGTTTCGCCGCGACTTGCGGTTAAGCGATCATGCCGCCCTGTCTGCGGCGTGCAAAACGGGGCGTCCCGTCATTCCTCTGGTGATCAAAGACGCAAGCGTTGATGATTTGGGCGCCGCCCCAAAGTGGCGCTGGGGATTGGGCGTAGAACACCTAGGCCAATCACTGGCAGCTAATGACAGTCGATTGATTTACCGCTCGGGCAGAGCGCTTGACGTGTTGCGTGCATTGATGACGGAAACCGGGGCAGGGGCTGTGTATTGGTCCCGGCTCTACGACCCCTTTGCGGTGGCGCGCGACAGCGAAATCAAATCCGAGTTGAAAAAAGTCGGTGTCGAGGCGCGTAGCTTTGGTGGCCACTTGATGTTTGAACCGTGGACCGTCGAAACCAAAACGGGGGGTTATTACAAAGTCTACACGCCCTTCTGGAATTCGGTAAAGTTGCGGGACGTAGACGCGCCACTTGCGAGACCGAACAAAATCCTGGCACCCGACACATGGCCTTCCAGCGAAAATATCAGTGACTGGCAGCTTGGGGCCGCAATGCGACGCGGAGCCGAGATCGTGCGCCCACATGTGCGCTTGGGAGAGGCGGCGGCGCAAACCCGTCTTGGAGCGTTCATCGCGGACAAGGTCGCAGATTATGACCAAGGGCGCGACAGGCCGGGAGCGGATGGCACGTCGAACTTGTCGGAAAACCTCGCGCTTGGGGAAATCAGCCCGCATCAATGCTGGCACGCGGGCCTTGGTGCGCGTCACGAAGGCAAAGCGGGTGCCGAAACGTTCATGAAAGAACTGGTTTGGCGCGAGTTTGCTTATCACTTGATGCACCACACACCGCGCATTCTCGATCAGAACTGGAAACCGGATTGGGATGGTTTTCCGTGGAATACGGACGAGACCAGCGAGGTCACCGCTTGGAAACAAGGTCGCACAGGCTTGCCGTTTGTCGACGCTGCCATGCGCGAAATGTATGTCACTGGGCGGATGCACAATCGGGGACGGATGATCGTGGCAAGTTATCTGACGAAGCATTTGATGACCCACTGGCGGATTGGTCAAACGTGGTTTGAGGACTGTTTGATCGATTGGGACCCGGCCGCCAACGCGATGGGCTGGCAGTGGTCGGCGGGCTCGGGGCCAGATGCGACGCCCTATTTCCGAGTATTCAACCCTGCCACCCAACTTGATAAATTTGACAAAGCGCGCGACTACGCCTCGCACTGGATTGCCGAAGGCTACAGTGCGCCGCACA
>CAZJAW010000364.1:0-2822 GCA_964544035.1 uncultured Rhodobacterales bacterium | reverse complement strand
CGTAGACATCCATCAGGCGCACCGTGTCCACCGCCGTATAGGCCTGCGTGGTCGAAAGGGATGCATGACCCAACAATTCCTGAATCGCGCGCAAGTCCCCGCCAGCGTTCAATAAATGCGTAGCAAAACTGTGGCGCATCGCATGGGGGGTGGCAGAGGCAGGCAAGCCCAGTTGCATGCGTGCGTTGGCCATGACCTTTTGGATGGCGCGCGGAGCCAAGGCACCACCCCGAACCGCGAGAAACAGCGGGCCTTCATCAGGCAAGTCAAATGGACAGGCTTTTGTGTACGCGTCCACCGCATCGCGCGCGGCGTCGATCACCGGCACGATGCGTTCCTTGCCACCCTTACCGGTGATACGCATGACCTGCGGCAACGGGGCATCACGACCTTGCAAACTTAGCGCCTCGGAAATCCGCAAACCACAGCCCCAAAGCAGCGTCAGTACCGCTGTGTCGCGAAGACCTATCCAAGGTTTGTTGGATTGCAAGGGGGCTATATCAAGCACATCGCGCGCGGCCTCTTCGGAAATTGGACGCGGCAATTTTTTAGTGAATTTCGGCGCGCGCGTAGACAAAACCGCAGTCGGTTCAAAGCCTTCTCTGGTGGCGAGCCACTTGTAAAACGCTTTGACCGCAGACAGTTTGCGCGCAAGCGATCGTGCGCCCACCCCACCGGACCGAGTGCGGGCCATCCACGCCCGCATATCTGGTGTTCCGATACGTGCCAAAGCACCAAGACCCTGCGTTTGCCCAGTATGTTCGGTCATAAAGGCAAGAAATTCGGTGATATCACCACAATAGGCCGCGACTGTGTTGTCCGCCGCGCCTTTGATCGCACTTTGATGGGCAAGAAACCCCTCTAGCGCGTCGCGAGCCCCGGCGGAAATCATGGTCATCCCAACCAGCGACGCATCGCGCGTTCAAACACACCAGTGAAAAAGGCCAGCAGATCCGTGCCCTGCTGAGGGCCAAACATATGCGGGTCTTCGGCGCCCAGCAACAGAAGGCCCGGCAGGCGACTTTCTCCGAAGTCTAGTTTCATACACGCTTCGGAACGGATCCAGTCGCCCTGAGCACCATATACAGCGGGATCGACGTCCTGCACTTGACGCAATGTCACCTGACGGACATTCCCGCCGCGCCCTTGTGTCAGGTAGTTGTCGATAAAACCGGGCTCAGCCACGCTGAGTACATCGCCAAGGCGCTCAACAGTCGAATCCTTGTCGTTCTGCGCCGATTCCAAAACCAGTTTGACGGCATCGACGCGCAGAATTTCGCCCACTTCGCCAGCAAGGTTGCGCAAGAAAGGTTCGAACTCGAGCGGATCAAGCATACGCAGGATGGCACGATGCACCTGATTTGTGCCTGCAAGATTTTCATAGGCGGCTGCGATGACAGAACGGTGCGTGTCCTCCAGCCGGCCCAATCGCGCCTCCAGACGTTCCATAGCCATGCCACGCATGTCTACGATATTGCCGCCCATGGCCCGTTCATTGGTCGCAATCAGGGCATGCATCAAATCCCTATCGTCCAGAATAACATCGGGACGGGAAATAATCGCCTCGCGAAGGGCGTCGTCAATTTTGGGTTGGCTGCTCATACCGGTCTCTTATTGCTTTTTCGAATTCTTAACACAGGGCAAAATGGAAATCTGCCCCGAAATTCCAAAAATGCGATACATGCCAAAACTCTGTGCTTCGACACGCCCGGAAAGGGGGGAACGCGCTTGGTCTTCTCCCCATGATTGCCTGAACGGAATCACGCATACCACTGCTATGAAACACACACCGCAAAGCACCGCTCACGGAGTCCAAACCGGGCTTTTCCCCCTCGGTCCGGACATGCTGCGTGTGTTGCTAAGGCGGGCAGGAAATTCCTGAAATTACAGGATCTTCTGACCCGTCTTAGCCCAATCTTTCATAAATTGATCCAAGCCTGCATTGGTCAAAGGGTGATTGGCCAACTTTTTGATAACCTCTGGCGGCGCAGTGATCACATCGGCGCCGATCAGAGCGCTTTGGGTGATGTGTGCAACCGAACGGATTGAGGCTGCGAGAATCTCAGTTTCAAAGCCGAAGTTGTCATAGATTGTACGAATATCTTCGATCAACTCCATGCCATCGATGTGGATGTCATCAAGCCGCCCGATGAACGGAGAAATAAACGTCGCCCCCGCTTTGGCCGCCAGCAACGCCTGATTGGCAGAGAAACACAAAGTAACGTTGACCATTTTCCCTTCGCCCGACAGCACTTTGCAGGCTTTCAAACCGTCCCACGTCAAGGGCAGTTTGACAGTTATGTTGTCGGCAATCTCGGCCAGCTTACGACCTTCAGCAATCATCGCGTCAGAGTCCAGCGCAACCACTTCGGCACTGACAGGGCCATCAACCAGATCGCAGATTTCTTTGGTCACTTCCAAAATGTCGCGACCCGACTTCAGGATAAGCGACGGGTTCGTGGTCACCCCATCAACCATTCCCAAATCGTTTAGTTCTGCGATGGCGTCGATCTCGGCGGTGTCTACAAAGAATTTCATGGCCCGGTCCTTATGATGGCTTGGCGTTTGCTTGATCAGGCTTTACCTCATGGCGGGTGAAGCGAAAACCCCACATAAACCGATGCGCACTGTGAGCCCCTCGTTTTTTGACGAAGGTGCGTTGGTTGCGGTGCTCACGACGCAACCCTTGGATCGCGCTTTGGACTACAAAGCGCCCGAGGGAGGCTGCCATGTTGGTGCATTTGTCGAGGTGCCTTTAGGCCCGCGCAAAGTTTTGGGTGTCGTCTGGGGTCCCGGTGCCGGGGACTATGATTATGCCAAGG
>CAZJAW010000363.1:0-2844 GCA_964544035.1 uncultured Rhodobacterales bacterium | reverse complement strand
CCAATGGTCCGCGTGAGCACTATATGCGCGCGATCATTGAAAACGGCGTGGTGCGCGATGCCGGCGCTCAGGACAGCTCGCTTTTGTCGGTTCTGGCAGAAGCGAACGCGCTTATCGTCCGCCCGCCGGATGATGCCGCGCGCAGTCCCGACGACCCAGTTGAAGTGATTTTGCTTGACTAATAGTTGACACAAAACGAGAACGTCCGTAGAACAAATGCAAACCACTGACAGGTGGACAGTTATTTTTGCGGAGAATGGCCTATGTTGACTAAGAAGCAGCTGGACCTGCTGGATTTCATCCATAAACGCGTGCAACGCGATGGTGTGCCGCCCAGTTTCGACGAGATGAAAGAAGCGCTTGATTTACGATCTAAGTCAGGGATTCACCGTTTGATCACCGCTTTGGAAGAACGCGGATTTATCCGACGTTTGGCCCACCGCGCCCGTGCCATCGAAGTTGTAAAACTGCCCGAAAGTCTGGGCGGGGCAAGCACGGCGGCTGGCTTTACGCCCCGTGTGATTGATGGCGACAAACCGGACGGACCTCCGCCCGCATCTGCCATGTCGGTGGACGCAGTCCATGCCGTTGATCTGCCAGTTATGGGTCGGATTGCTGCAGGTGTGCCGATTTCGGCGATTTCGGAAGTATCTCATTCCGTCGCTGTTCCGGGGCAAATGCTGTCCGGTCAGGGCGATCACTATGCCCTTGAAGTCAAAGGCGATTCGATGATCGAGGCCGGGATTAACGACGGTGATGTTGTGGTGATCCGCGAAACTTCGGCAGCCGAAAATGGTGATATTGTCGTGGCTTTGGTCGAGGATCACGAAGCCACCTTGAAACGCTACAAGCGCAAGGGTGACACGATCGCGCTAGAGGCCGCCAACCCTGCCTATGAAACGCGGGTGTTCCCTGTGGGTCAGGTCAAAGTACAAGGTAAGCTGGTCGGGCTGATCCGCACTTACTAACTAGATCTGATTTGAGCGGCTGGGCGGACCAATGGGTCTGCCCTTTCCTGTTTTAGGGCTGCGGGCGTCGCGCAAGTCTTGGTCATCCCGCAAAAAACATGGCGTGCATCGGCGAACGCGCTGGTTCGATCTACTTTGTTTTTTCGGCCAGAGTGTTTGTGCGGCTTGGCAGAGTTAGCTGTGTTTTTTCATACCGTGCCCATCCTGACCACATGCGATCCCCGCCGATGTCACGCGCAGAAACGAGACGCGCGGCCTTGTCCTCCCCAACAAGTGCAAGTGCCCCAGTGCTGCGTAGTAATTTCGGCTCGATCACGAGGCAATCTGCGGGCATCGCCGCCTCTGGTTCGGTGTTCATCACGACAATATCGCCCGGATCACAGCCCTGAAATGCTGCTGCTGCGCGTTTGCCACTTAGGTGCACGAGGCGAAACCCCGTCACTTGGACGCCAGACCATCGTGCCGCGGCCAAGTCCTGCCCAACGCCGTCTCCGTCGTTTTCCAGCCAGTTGCGCGCGACAAAGCCTGCGCCTTTTTCGCGGCTAAGCGCGCGGCCTTGTTTTGTCATCACGCCGATCAAGCCACCTGTATCTGCAATCAGAACGCTCGGGCGCGCACCAAACTGCCAAAGCGCAAGCGAGGCGATGACCACAACGACTCCGGCAAAGCGTGTGCGTCCTTGCCACAAGATCACAAAAAGCGCGCCCATTGCCATCAGAGGAAGCACCCAAACGTTCGGACCAGCCACAAAACCACGTGCTCCGTCCAGCCCAGCTATGGTATCTGCGACCCATAAAATCCAGCGCAACCCCAACCCCATGATCCAAAGCCCAATCCAGTCGAGCCCAAAGGGTGCCAACAGCAGCGCCAAAACAGCGGCGGGGATGACCAGCGCGCCCATCAACGGCACGCTTGCAAGGTTTGCGATCAGCCCATAATGCGCCACAGCGTTGAAATGTGCAGCCCCGATAGGTGCAGTTGCAAGACCAGCAATAACCGAGGACAAGACGACCCCAATGAGTGGCTGCATCCACTTTGGGCCCAATGTGATCTTCCCGTCCCGCAACCAGCCGAACACCGCCACAAGCGCTGTGGTGGCGGCGAAAGACATTTGAAACCCCGGCCCCATTAAGGCTTCGGGGCGCAAGGTTAATACGATCAGTGCAGCAATTGCCACTGCGCGCAACGACAGGGCGCGCCGGTTTAACAGTATTGCGCACAGTGCCACAGCAACCATGATAAAGGCGCGTTCGGTCGCGACGTTTCCGCCTGACAGCGCGAGGTAGACAGAGGCCGCCATAAGTGCCCCAACAGCTGCCATTTTACGCGCAGGCCAGTACAGCGCAATCATTGGGATCAGCGCAAAAAGCAGCCGCAACCCAGCAAAGACGAAGCCAGACAGCAGTCCCATATGCAGCCCCGAAATCGCCAACAAATGCGCTGTATTAGAGGCGCGTAAGTCTTCCAAAACGCCTTTGGACATGCCGCTGCGGTCCCCTGTGGTCACGGCGGCGGCAAAACCACCGGTGTCCCCCGGTAGCACATCGCGCACACGCGCCGATACGGCCATGCGGATGCGAAACACCTCTTGGCGCAGATCGAACTCGGCTACGGACACGGCCAACAACGGCACGCGCGCATAGCCCACTGCCCCAAGTTCGGCAAACCACGCGTGGCGTTGGAAATCAAAGCCACCCGGCTCAACCGGCCCGCTCGGTGGGCTCAGATGTGCCGTTGTCATGACCCGCAATCCCGGTTCGGGCCTGATCCCAAGAGTTGCATCGCCGTGCAGCGAAATGCGCACGCGGTGGGGTGTCTTGTCCGGATCCACTCTGTCCAGTTTGACCCGGTCCAGTGTAAGGCGCACAGCGTCAGA
>CAZJAW010000362.1:1264-2847 GCA_964544035.1 uncultured Rhodobacterales bacterium | reverse complement strand
TTTCACAACGGGTTTGAAAGGCGCGGTGCGCGCGGGTTGGCCAAGGCCTTTGAGGATAGTATCCAGTATCGCTTCGGGGTCTGCCTGGGCGTTTTCCATGCGCACAACGATGCAGGTGCAGTCGCGTCCTAAAATGCTGAGATGCGCATCAAGTTTGGCGCGGCGTAGGGCAAAAAGGTTGTCAAAACGCGCGCCTGTTGTTGGATTTCGGTCTGCTTGGAGCGGTGCGCCTTTGCTGCCGTCTGCGATCAACCCCTCGAAATAGCGGGGACGGTCGATGATCGTGTCCCAGTCGGCACGTAAAAAGGCGCTGAATGACAATGCTTGCATCGCAGGCGTTGTGTGCCATGGCTTTTGGAACATGGACCGCGCCCATGTGTCGGCGCGGCGGACGGCGCAAATCACTGCCGTATTTTGGGGGATCGCCAACATGTTTAGGCCACCATGTTTCCAACCCAAAGACTCGGTTGGTTTTAACGGACTGTTGCGACCGATCAGGCGCTTGATAAAATTGGTGCCGGATGAGCGTTCGCCCAGCACTTGGTAGCGGGTGATCGGCGTATCAGAGGCGCGTTGTATGTGCAGGCCGGTCTTGGAAAAGGCTTCGGGCAGAGACATGGCAGGCCTTTGTGGCAAATTAACGATTCTCTTGGCGGGGTCCTTGCACTAGGATGTACAAAAATAGCCAGTGAGCAGGACCTTACCAGATGCAGACAGTGGCCGCCGTCACCATGGTGCGCGATGACGCGTTTTTTCTCAAGGCGTGGCTGCGCCACTACGGTGAGATGTTTGGGCGAGAAAATTGCTATGTCGTCAATCATGGTCGCGGGGCTGGCGTGGCTGAGATGGCGACAGGCTGCAATATCATCGGAATTCCGGGCGACCCGCACAAGAACTTTGATGTGAAACGGTGGGGCCTGCTGAACAACCTCGTTGGTGGGCTGCGTAAGTATTACAGGCATATTGTGGTTGGTGATGTTGATGAATTGGTCGTGCGCGATCCTGCATCCAGCGGCACTTTGCTAGACCTTCTGGAAAGCACGCCTGAGGGCCGCGTGCTGACCCCTTTGGGGCTCGAGGTCATTCACCGCATTGATGTGGAAGAGGCGGTGATCGAAGATCATATCATCGGGCCGCGCCGTCATGTGCGCCCGGCGCCGCACTATTCGAAACCGTGCATCATTTCAGCCCCTGTAAAGATCGCGCGTGGTGGGCATTTCACCCAAAGTGATAAGTTGTTCACGCCGGATGATCTGTACCTTTTGCACCTCAAGTTTTGTGACTTTGGGGCTTATGTTGGGGTTATGGATCATCGCAACCAAGTCACAGCGGATGTGCAGGCCTCTGTGAAAGAGGCAGCGATTGGACGTCATTGGTTTGCTGAGGCGCGCGGCGAAGATCGCGCTGTCTTTGAAGGGTTTGCCGATCTTGAGATGATGGATGACTTTGACATGCGCCCTTTGCGTCGCAAGATGCAGCGTTCGTTCAAACCGCGCGGCGACACTGGGTTTTACCAATTTGATCGGCCCAATTATGGCACGCAATATGTGTTGCCCGAACGCTTTGTCGGTGTGATCTGAGGG
>CAZJAW010000362.1:0-1164 GCA_964544035.1 uncultured Rhodobacterales bacterium | reverse complement strand
TCATGCAGGGTTTTTGCCGTCTCGACCGGGTGCGTGTCGGGAAAGAAATGCCCGCCGGGCAGTGCCGCGCTTTGCATGTTGGACAGCCTGTCCCTCCATGTCGCGGGCACATCAAAGGCGCGTCCCATAATCCCGTCCGCCCCGTATGCCACAAGGGCAGGTACATCGATGAACCGGCCCAAGTCAGCAGCGTCCAGCGCAAAATCCACGTCAATTGCTGCGCGGTAGTCGTTGCACATCGCGCGGATGCAGTCAGCATCGCGCCATGCGTTTCGATAGGCAGAGAGGGCACCCGCATCAAATCCGCCCATTCCGCCGCCCCAGCCTGCAAGGCAGCTTTCAAAATAGGCGTCCGGATCGTGTGAGATCAGTGTCTCTGGGAACGGACTGGGTTGGGCCAGAAAGAACCAGTGGTAATAGGCGCGGGCAACCTCTTGGGTCAGATCGCTCAACAGCAGATGTGTGGGCACGATATCGAGCAGACCTAGCGATAATACGTGGGCTGGGTGGTCTTGCGTTAAGCGGTGTGCCGTGCGCGCACCGCGGTCGTGGCCGATCAGGTGAAAACTGTCAAAGCCGAGGTGCGCCATCAGTGCAACTTGGTCCGCAGCCATAAGGCGAAAACTCATGTCCTGCATGCGCGCAGGTTTGGTGCTGTCGCCATAACCACGCAGGTCGGCGGTGATGACTGTAAAATCTTGTGCCAACTTTGGCGCAATCGCATGCCACATGGCGCGGGTTTGCGGAAACCCATGCAGCAACAAGACCGGCGGACCGCTGCCCATGATGTCATAGGCAATGCTTATGTCGTCTTTGGTAAAGTGCGGCATCTGATTTGTTTCTCTGGCCGGTGTTTGAATTCCAGCGCTAGGTCAGCGCATCAAGGATGCGGGCCCAGCTGCGGATACCTTTGTGGAAGCTTTCAAAGTCGTATTTTTCATTGGGCGAGTGAATCTGGTCGTCGTCCTTGCCAAAGCCCACAAGCATTGGGGTGGTGCCAAGGATGTCTTGGAAGTGGCCTGCAATCGGGATCGAGCCGCCGCAACCAACATAGGCGGCTGGCACGTTCCATTCGTCGCTTAGTGCGCTGCGTGCCGCTTCGAATGCGGGATCTGTTGTTTCGGTAATCGACGCTTGGCCAGCGCCGTGCGATTTGAATGCGAC
>CAZJAW010000361.1:0-2869 GCA_964544035.1 uncultured Rhodobacterales bacterium | reverse complement strand
GTTGCCGCCGACCGCCCGTTGAAAGAGATCGGTAACAAGGGCCTGTTCACTCGCGAAATCGAAGAAGACCTGCTGGCTGGCAAAATCGACATCGCTGTGCATTCAATGAAAGACATGCCGACGGTTCAACCCGATGGCCTGATCCTCGACACGTACTTGCCACGCGAAGACGTACGAGATGCATTCATTTCGCCTGAACTTTCCCATCTGAGCGACCTGCCCGAAGGCGCGGTTGTCGGGACCTCTTCACTGCGACGCCGCGCGCAATTGCTCAACAAACGCCCTGACCTTAACGTTGTGGAGTTTCGCGGCAACGTGCAAACCCGACTTAAGAAGCTAAGCGAAGGTGTGGCATCCTGCACCTTCCTTGCCTGTGCGGGCCTCAACCGACTTGAAATGACAGATGTGCCCGCCACACCTGTTGCGACGACCGATATGTTGCCCGCGATTGCCCAAGGTGCAATTGGTATCGAGCGCCGAGTTGATGACGACAACACCGCTGAAATGCTGGCCGCGATCCACCACGACGAAACAGGAACGCGCCTCGCTGCTGAACGACAGTTTCTGTTCACACTGGACGGTTCTTGTGAAACCCCGATCGCGGGCTTGGCCACGCTTGACGGTGGCACGCTGACACTGACCGGAGAAGTGCTACGCCCTGACGGGTCAGACGCGCTATCAGATACGATATCCGGTGCCATCGCGGATGGCCCAGAGATGGGCACCGCACTTGCCAACACGCTTCGTAGACGCGCAGGCCCCAACTTCTTCGATTGGCACTGATCCAGCTTTCCTCTTGCTAACGACGCTAACGCAAGCGCCCATCGCCATGGGTTCAACCGCAAACGGGACGTCGCGTTATTCTTGACGCATGGCAATCGGCTCACCACCTTCGGTTACGGAGGAGCCGCCCATGACACCCGGCAAAGCCTATCTGGACGCAACTGATATCCGCCCTCTTGCGGCACGCTCTGACGTTGCAGGCGCACTTCTCATCCTACACTGCTGGGGCGTTATCATGGCTGCCATCGCGCTGTTTGCGCTGTGGCCCAACCCTCTCACCGCTCTGCTCGCCATTGTGCTTATCGGATCGCGCCAATTAGGCCTTGCGATCCTAATGCACGATGCGGCCCACAATGCCCTGTTCAAAACAAGGGCGCTGAACGAATGGGTCGGCACGTGGATGTGCGGCTGGCCCATCATGGCCGACCTCGCCGCCTACCGCCATTACCACCTTACACATCACCGCCATACCCAGACGGACAAAGACCCCGATCTGGTCCTGAGCCAGGGCTTTCCCACGTCGCGCGCCTCGCTCAAACGCAAGTTCACCCGTGACCTCACGGGCCAGACGGGCATCAAACAACTGCTCAGTCAAATCACCATGTTCATCAACCTTGCAGGGGACGATGACGCAATCGAAGCGGCGAAAGGTGACGCGGCACAAGCCTTCAAATCCAATACCATCTACACAGCCTTCCCAGTCTTTTTTGGGATCGCGTTGGCCATTAGCCTGATCGGGGATTGGTGGTATGGACTCGTCTTCTGGATCGTGCCCTACCTCACATGGTTCCAGTTTGTACTCAGGGTGCGCAACATCGCCGAACACGGAGCGACTGAAATCTCACAGGATCCGCTTAAAAACGTGCGCACCACACGCGCCGGTCCGATCGCAAAGACCTTCATTGCGCCCTATTGGGTCAATTACCACCTCGAACATCACATGGTCATGCACGTGCCATGTTGGCGCTTGCCACGGCTACACGATATGCTGGTCGAAAAGGGTCTGGGCGGTAAAATGAACGTGGCCCCCAGCTACCGCGCTGCATTGGCCGAGGCTGGTTGGCGGTAACGCCGAAAGGGTCGGTGGGCGGGCGCATTTCGGGCCTATGGCCCGGAACAGTTCCAGCCACCGACTACACCCATTTTGCCAAGGGCGGTAAGCTCATCAAAACCGCATTGGCGTCATGCCCTGTTTCAAGCCCAAACTTCGTGCCGCGGTCGTAGACAAGGTTGTATTCTGCATAAAGCCCGCGATGCACCAGTTGCGCATGTTTGTCGGCTTCATCCCAGTCCTGCACACGCCTTTTTTCGACAAGCGGCAGATACGCGGGCAAAAATGCACGCCCAATATCTTGGGTCAGGGCAAAGTCGGCTTCCCAATCACCACTGCATTGATCATCCATAAAAATCCCACCGACGCCCCGCGCGCGGTGACGATGCGGAATATAGAAATACTCATCCGCCCAAGCCTTTAGCTTGGGGTACAAATCTGTCCCATGCGGATCAAGATGCACGCGTTGCTGGTCGTGAAAATGTGCAGTGTCTTCGGCATATTCAATGCAGGGATTCAAATCCGATCCACCCCCGAACCACCACGCATGCGGCGTCCAGAACATCCGCGTGTTCATATGCACCGCTGGCGCGTGTGGGTTTTGCATGTGGGCGACCAGCGAAATTCCAGCCGCCCAAAAGCGCGGATCATCCTTCATGCCGGGGATACCCTTGCGCGCGGCCATGGCCATCTGTGCGCGTTCACTCAACCTACCATAAACAGTCGAGATATTGACGCCGACCTTTTCGAAAACACGCCCTCCGCGCATTACGCTCATCAAGCCGCCACCGGCGTCCGACCCATCGTCGGAACTGCGTTTGGTCTCGGTGACTTCGAAAACGCCGCAGGCTGCATCCGCCATTGGGCCTGTGTCGTGGTTGGCCTCCAATTGCTCAAATGCCGCTACGATATCATCGCGCAGGGTGCGGAACCACGCAGCCGCCCGCGCTTTTTCAGTGTCGAATTGTTCAGTCATCACAAGCGCCCCGTCAGATATATACTTTGTTGGCCCATGGTTCACTCTCGATCCAAGGG
>CAZJAW010000360.1:0-2893 GCA_964544035.1 uncultured Rhodobacterales bacterium | reverse complement strand
GTGCTTATGAATCCAAGCTTCAGGATGCGCGCGACACCGCTATGCATGAATTGGAACAACGCGCCGTTCAAGTCGGGGCCAATGCCGTCGTCGGTATTGATCTCGATTATGAAGTGGTGGGCGACAGTATGTTGATGGTCAGTGTGTCGGGCACTGCCGTCGTTTTGGGATAAAGCCGCCCGTTCGTGGCGCGACAGGTTAAGGAAGAAAAAATGCTAACGATCAAAGACTTGCACGTAAAACTGGAAGAAGAAGACAAACAAATCCTAAAGGGTGTGAACCTGTCGGTTGAGGCAGGCAAAGTGCATGCGATCATGGGGCCCAATGGGTCGGGTAAATCTACATTGTCTTACGTTCTGTCCGGCAAGGATGGGTATGAGGTTACGGGTGGCGCGGCGTCATTGGGTGACGTTGATCTGTTGGATATTGAACCCGAAGAACGCGCAGCGGCTGGCTTGTTTCTGGCTTTTCAGTATCCCGTCGAAATCCCCGGTGTGGGTAACATGACCTTTTTGCGCACGGCTGTGAACGCGCAGCGTAAAGCGCGCGGCGAAGAAGAAATGTCTGCAGGCGAATTCCTGAAAGTCGTGCGTGCGCGAGCCAAAGAATTGCACATCGATGCAGACATGCTGAAACGCCCTGTCAATGTTGGCTTTTCTGGCGGCGAGAAAAAGCGCAATGAAATCCTACAGATGGCGATGCTTGAGCCGAAGATGTGTATTTTGGACGAAACCGATTCAGGTCTGGATGTTGATGCCATGAAACTGGTCGCATCGGGTGTGAATGCACTTCGCTCAGAAGGGCGCGGGTTCTTGGTGATCACACACTACCAACGCCTGCTGGATCACATCAAACCGGATGTCGTGCACATCATGGCGGAGGGTCGCATTGTAAAAACCGGCGGCCCCGAGTTGGCGCTTGAAGTCGAAAATAATGGTTATGCCGATATTCTGGCTGAGGTGGCGTAATGGCGGCCCCCGCACCACAAACCGACTTGACCGAGGCACGGATCGCTGAGCTGTCACTGCCCAAAGGTGGCTGGTCTGACGCTGCGCGCACCGATGCTGTGGCACGTTTGCGCAGCACTGGCTTGCCGCATCGCCGTGACGAATATTGGAAGTTTACCCGCCCTGATTTGCTGACCCAAACAGGCGCACAGGCGGCGGTTCTGACCCACGACGAAGCGCCCTTGTTTGCCGAGATCGAAGCACTGCGCATCGTCTTTGATGATGGTGTTTTCAATGCCGAAGCGTCCGACGATTTGGCACTGGAACATGTTTCTATCGAACGGTTGGCAACGGCGGATGCAGACATCCATTGGGCCACTGGCGTTTATGGCGTGTTGGAAACTGCGGGGCAGGACCCGGTCAAGCGGCCCTTGGCGGCACTCAACACCGCATTCGCCACTGACGGCGTATTGATCCATGTCACGGGTGCTGCGCCCAAGCCGATCAATCTGATCTATAACCACTTGGAAAAATCCTCGGACGCGATCCTGCATCACGTTATTAAGCTGGACAAAGATGCGTCTTTGACTGTGCTGGAAAACGGCCCGGCGGCTGCGCGCTTGAACAAAGTGATGGAAATCGACATTGCTGATGGCGCGGCCTTTCACCACATTCGCGCACAAGGGCGGGATCATGAACGGCTGGCTGCGACGCATATCTTTGCGCGCCTTGGCACTGAATCGACGTTCAAGTCCTTTACGCTTTCTGTGAACGGGCGGTTAACGCGAAATGATTGCGTTATTGAGCTGACAGGTGACGACGCGATTGCTCATGTTGCAGGTGCCTGCGTTGGGGACGGAGATTTCCATCACGACGACACCGTGTTCATCACCCACGACGCTGAGCGCTGCGAAAGCCGTCAGGTGTTCAAAAAAGTGCTGCGCAACGGCGCTGTTGGCGTGTTTCAAGGCAAGATCCTTGTCAAACAAGGCGCACAGAAAACGGATGGCTATCAAATCAGCCAATCGCTGCTGCTGGATGATGATGCGCAATTCTTGGCTAAACCTGAATTGGAAATCTACGCCGATGATGTGATCTGTTCACATGGCTCGACCTCGGGTGCCATCGACGAAGACGCGCTTTTCTATCTGCGCTCGCGTGGTGTTCCGGCTGAACTGGCCACAGACTTGTTGACGCTGGCCTTTCTGGCCGAAGCCGTCGACGAGATCGAAGACGAGCCTTTGCGCGATGTTCTAGTTGAGCGTTTGCAAGGCTGGCTGGAACGGCGTCGGGGTTAAGCATCTATGGCTCTCACGCGCAACATCGCCGCGACATATCGTGGCCCCGGACGGGTTGTGTCCGCAATTCTTGAAGGGGAAGCGCGCGAAGATCGTATCCTGTATATCTTGCTTACAGCCTGTGCGGTGATCTTTGTCGCGCAAGCCCCGTACCAAGCGCGCGAGGCTCATTTGGACGAAAGCGTGCCGTTGCAAGCGCGGCTATATTGGTCTGCATTCCTGTGGATTTTCCTATTTCCGCTGGTGATGTACATGATCGCTGCAATCGTCTGGTTGGTCAGCCGCGTTATACCAAGCCCACCGACAGGCTATGATATCCGCGCTGTTCTGTTCTGGTCGCTTTTGGCTTCGACCCCGGTCATCTTGTTGCTGGGGCTGACGGCGGGGATCATCGGATCAGGCCCAGCCCTGCAGGCGATTGCGCTTTTGTGGTGTTTGGTGTTTGCGTGGTTCTGGATCGCAGGCACTTTGGCTGCGCGGCGCAACAAAGGGCAGGTGGCATGAGTTTCTGGGGGCAACTGGCGCTTGATACGTTGCGCGATCCCGAAGGGACAGCCCGCAAAATCATGGCGTGGAATCTTGATCGTTCCACGCTCTATGCTGCGTTATTTGCGGTGGCGGCAATCAATGCGTTGTTGGCTTCGACAC
>CAZJAW010000359.1:0-2924 GCA_964544035.1 uncultured Rhodobacterales bacterium | reverse complement strand
GCCCAAGACAACAGCCAAAGCCTTGGCCACATCATTATCATCCGCCCGGGCGGGAGCGGTAGAAAAACCAGTGACAGCAATGGCTGCCGCGGCAATGCTTGCGATAAAACGGCGATGGATTCGAAGTGTCATGTGTACAGTCCTTTCGATACAAGGGCGGATCGGATGTTCCGACCCACATAGGTCGTTGATGACACCACCCTCACCCCGCACCGCAAAGACAGGCAATAACGCCCCCCTGTTATCGAATATCACCTACCCCACAGCCCTGATGTTATTGAATATCTCACAAGAAAAGCCCAAGGTGGGGCCCATGAAACAGATTGCGTTTTCCCTCATCGTGACCTTCGCATTGGCAAGTGCAGCGCATGCGCAATGCTACGCCGACTACAAGGCCAAGCAGGACAACCCACTGCGCCTGCACTACGGCGTGGCGCAGGTCAGCGGGCAATGTTCACAAAGCTCCGCCACCCGCCAGATTCGCGCCCGGTTAGCCGCACAAGGCTGGACCTTGCTGCAAATTCAGTCCGTTTTCGGACCCGAGGGGCTAGATAAAAGGAAAGCCAGTGCAGGACAGTTCTACCTCCGCTTCTGACATGCGCCGCGCCGGCGGGCGCCTTGTCACATTCGGTATCACCGGCATTGTGGCTCTACTGGTCGTCGCCGCCCTTCTTCTGCTGCTCGCTTTGCCCGATGCGGGCGCGTTCGATGCTCGGGTCGAACGTATCTTTATCGAGAACTCCGACCTCACCAGCCCTGCCGAAATTAAACTTCTGGAAATCCTCGCACAGTCCGGCACTGCGTTCTCAGACACACTCGCCAGCTACCGTGTCGTGATCCTCGTGCTGTTGGTCTTCGCCACCGCTATGATGATTGCAGCGCTTGTGTTCCTTCTGCTTCTGGTCAGCTTCAACCGCCGCATGGCGCAGATCGAACGGGTGGGTATCCAAGTCAACTCGCTCCTGATCAGCCGCGAGGAAAATACTGTGTATCTCAACAACCTCGGGTTCAAATTGACAGCTGCCGCAATGGAAACCATGTCCGTATTGGCCGAAGCGCGCATGGACGATGACGTCCTCTCAGGATCCGAAATCGAAGGCGTGATTTCTGGACGCAACTCCGCCGACTGTGACGAAGCCGCCGGTGCCACACGTATCAAACGGCTGCGTGACACTCTCGGGAACCAGATCGTCAGTGAACTGCTCGTCAAAAACATCGCAAGGCGCGGTTACATGCTCGCAGTGGAAAAAGACGTGATCCAAGTCCTCTGATCCCTTCTTCATCTTGCCAAACAAACTCCCGCCGGAGGCACAAGCGCAGCCGCCAGAGGCGGATGCAAAACATCACACGGCGCGCAAGCGCCTCATTTCTACAGTGGCCACTTAGGCCAACCCAAGGATAAGGTGCATCCAAACCATCAGGAGAGCTCCATGCCCGCACCCCACAATCCGTTCAAAGCCGCGCTCAAAAACGGTGACACTGTCATCGGTTGCTGGCTTAGCCTCGGCGACCCTCTCCCGACCGAAATCGCAGGCACCGCCGGGTTCGACTGGCTGCTGATCGACAGCGAACACACACCCTACGACATCACGCGCATCCGCATGCAACTGATGGCACTGCACGCCTCCGATAGCCACGCCGCCGTACGGGTACCAGCGTCTGAAACGTGGATGATCAAACAAGTACTCGACGCCGGCGCGCAAACCGTGCTTGTGCCCATGGTCGAAAGCGCTGAACAAGCCAAACAACTCGTCCGCGACGTACACTTCCCCCCCAACGGAGACCGCGGTGTCGGCTATTCCGGTGCACGATGTTCACGTTTTGGAGCAATCAAAGATTACGGCGAAACAGCAGATGAACAAATCTGTCTGCTGGTACAGGTTGAAAACCGCGCTGGCATGGCAGCACTTGATGACATTCTTGCAGTTGAAGGTATCGATGGCGTGTTCATTGGTCCCGCAGACCTCGCGGCAGACATGGGGCATATCGGTGAACTCACCCACCCGGAAGTGCAAGCCACCATCAAAGGCGCATTCAAAAAGATTGAAGCAGCAGGCAAAGCGCCCGGGATCCTTTGCACGACACCCGAATTCACCCAAGACGCACTCGATTGGGGCGGCCGCTTTGTGGCGACTGGGCTTGATCTATTGATACTTGCGAATGCATTGCGCAACTTGGCAAGCACATGGGTGCCCAAAGGGAAAAAGTCGGCGAGATAATCTCGGCCGTTCACCTCAACCACTTTTGATAGATATGGCCGCCTGCGTATAGCCGCCAGCTGCACCATCAATAAAATGCAGATGCGTGTCCTCCATTATGGAGGGCACAATGCAGGTCATCATAGCTTCGTCTTGCGTGTGCATACCGTAAGAAATCACGCCATCAACTTCGGCCTTGTCCAGTAACGTAGCCAGCGCCTCAACTGTTGCCGCATCGCAATCAAGCGTCATCTTCAAACCATCGTCGAACTTGCGGTAATCGGCATTCCTGCCAACGGTGCGTTGATAGTGCGCCGGGTCAAAACCACCCAATTTGATCTTCGTTTTCAACAGCACCCACGCGATGGCCGTTTCAAACAAAATCTGGCGCTTGCGCTTTTGCACGGACATCGTCCCTCGCGACGCATGCGCTTCAAGAATTGCACCCGGGGGCGGCCAACCTGTGCCGGGGCCTTTGGCGGGGGAGGGATGGCCGTCGCGTTCCAGATGACGCACGGTCTCCAAAACCGCCTGGGCCACATCGCCAAAGGCCGCATCGCTCACACCGTCGCGCGGCTGCACCAATAAAGACAAGATAGTACCATTGCGCGATTCCATATGGCTCCAGCGACAACTCAGCCCCGTCAAATCCGGCTGGGTGCCCGGCGCCGCGGCTGGAACTGTGTTTTCGCCTGCCTTCATCTGCGCTTCGGCCCACAGCACACC
>CAZJAW010000358.1:0-2944 GCA_964544035.1 uncultured Rhodobacterales bacterium | reverse complement strand
TTCAGCCCTTCGGCAGTGATTGTGGTGATTGTGCCATCACGTAGGACCACTTCTGCCTCTTGGAACACATCCGCCGTGTAACTGCCGTAGCACCCCGCATTCATGCGCACAGCACCGCCAATGGTGCCGGGAATGGTGCGCAGAAAGGTCAAATCCACCCCCGCATCCGCCGCGCGCCGGGCCACGTGGGCATCCAATGCCGCAGCCCCTGCAGTGACCGTGTCTTTGTCCACTTTGATGTCGTTAAAGCCGCGCCCCAATCGGATCACCACAGCGCGCAAACCGCCGTCGCGCACGATCAGGTTGCTGCCGACACCCATAGGAAAGACCTGCACGCTTGTATCAAGAGCGGCCAAAAAGGCGCTAAGATCGTCAACATCCGCCGGCTGAAATAGCCAATCCGCTGGTCCCCCGACACGCAACCAAGTGAGGGTTGAAAGGTCTTTTTGCGCCGTAAGGGTGCCGCGCACTGTTGGTAGGTCTGTGCCGCTCATTGGGGTCTATCCACTTTTTGGGCTTTCTTGTCTGCGTTTTGCAAGGTCGCGCGCCGTATGACAACGCCAATTCCATCGAAGAAGGCGGCCAAAACCGACAATGCCTTTTGACACGACAATGCCCTTCGACACAAAGAACCTGGTTCGCCTGTCGACCCGCCCACATGTTTCATTGAAAATTCGAATGACGCGATCTGCAAGTAAGTGTCTCAGACAGACGTACTAACTTTCGCGGGGGCGTCGCGCAGATCAGCTTTTCTGGGGTCTGGATCGAAATAGCCAAGCAATCACAGCACCGCCAAACAAGCCCGACGCCATGGGCGGCGCAATCAGAAAGGCGGCGACCGCGAGGGCATACCCCTCTCCGGGCAAGGTATCCGATGCGCCCAATACTGCAAAAAGGATCAACGCAATCAAACCAAGAATCAGCCCCACCAAGGTGCGCAGCATAAATCGACGTGCCAGCACAAAGCCAAGGCAAGTGCCTATGAACAGTGACGTCACTGCAATCAATGTCATCTCGCAACCCTCGATTTGATCCAACGGCTTAGGTAAATTACGGGCCAGCGCAACACGCTCATGCCCGCAGCCAGCACCAGCAACCCGATCCATGGCCCGTGCTGCCACGTGACAAAACCTAGAATGGGAATGCCGACAGCAATCAACTTATACGCGTTGGACCAGTGGTGATCCTTACTGGGAAACATCGCCAATACATTAGCGACCAGTGCCCAAACGCAGGCAAGAATAAGAGACAAACTCATGAGCGCAGTTCCGGTGATGCGTTGCAGGAATGGGTACGCAATTTCCCCCAGAAATAACGCAACGGCATGCGAAACATCGACACAAACGCTGCCAGCGCCAGTACGCCTGCCCACCACGCAACCACCGACGCCACCCAAATGATCAGCATCGGTGCGATGATCAGTAAGATGATGCCGGGAACAGTTTGCAGGCGCATAGGCAGCATTGCAACTGCGGTTGCCGCAAACACCCAAGCGATACAAGCCAGCGCCAACGTCATGCCACTGCTCGCTTATGGGCGCGCTTAGCCATGTAGGCGGCTACAATTCCAGACAAGCCCATGACTGACAGATAAATGATGATCAGAACAAACGTCAGGTTCGCGGCCATCACGATGTCATCGCGTCCCAATTTGGTCGCCTCAACGGCCCATTGATAACTGAGGAAATTCGCCGCAACCCAAAACAGGCCTGCAATGCGCGTGTTGATCCACGCCACCCCAAAAGCCAGCGACAGGGTGAGAATTCCAAGACATATCATCATCATGAAGCTTTCCTCCAATATTGCCAACACAACCGCAGCAATGCAGCGACCGCGCCGTAAGCCGCGGACCATGCCAGCATCCACGCCACAACCAAAGAAGCAGCGGAAAGCGAAACCGAGACAGCCTTCAGCGTCGCCGAAACGCTCACGTCTTCCATCAACGCCCAGATGCCAAAGTAAACGTAAGGCCCCAACAGCATCACAGATCCGATGACGCAAACACCCATCAACGTTTTGCGCAGGCCATAGATCAGAGCGGCCGGTGCGGCCAACACAGGCGTTCCTACGGCCAGAATGCTGAAGAAGTTCGCCTCCATCGCCCCTATGCCGCCCCCTTTTGAAGACGACCCGGCAAGGCATTGGCCCAGGCTGAAATCGTCCCTGCCCCAAGGCAGACAACCATATCGCCGGGGCGCCCCTGTTCACGCACGAGGCGTTCGAGATCATTTTCGTTCATGACGGCGCGCGCATGGCGGTGACCGTGTCGAATAAGGCCGGCGACCAAATCGTCGCGGGACGCACCTTCGATCGGGTCTTCGCCCGCAGAAAAGATGTCGGTGATACCAACCACGTCGGCATCATTGAAACAGGCGCAAAACTCGTCGAAATGATGGTGCAACCTTGTGAAACGGTGAGGCTGATGCACCGCAATGACGCGACCTTCGGTGGCTTGGCGGGCTGCTTTGAGCACGGCGGCAATCTCAACCGGGTGGTGACCGTAGTCGTCGATGATCGTGACGCCATCAATTTCGCCCACACGGGTAAAACGGCGATTAACTCCGCCAAAATTGGCCAAAGCGTTGCGGATTTCATCACCCTTCATGCCCAGATGACGGGCCACGGCCACAGCAGACAGCGCGTTTGACACGTTGTGATCGCCCGGCATCGGCAAGCTGCAGCCTTCAATCAAGATGTCTTCGGCCTGCAAGGCCACATCAAAATGCGCCACACCGGCTTTGTAAGTCAGGTTTTGTGCGCGCACATCGGCTTGGGCGTTAAACCCATAAGTGATCACACGTCGATCTGTGATTTTGCCCACCAGTGCCTGCACGTCCGGATCATCGGTGCAGCACACGGCCAACCCGTAAAAAGGGATGTTGGAAACAAATTCATAGAACCCTTTGTGCAACGCCTCTTCGGTGCCCCAATGTTCCATGTGTTCC
>CAZJAW010000357.1:0-2953 GCA_964544035.1 uncultured Rhodobacterales bacterium | reverse complement strand
CGGCTGTATGATGCAAATAGGGTCGGCGGCAGGCGTGCCAGTTGTGCATACTGTCGAACTGCTGGACTGGGCAACAGGTGGGCCACGCCCTGCTGGGCTAGACCGGGATCATTCCGATGTGCCCATTTTGCGCTAGTGCACTTCCTCAAGTGTCTGAGGAAAAACGCGTTATTGAAACCGTTTTAAACATACGCCCCCGAAGGTTAATGGTTGCCTGAGGGACCCTAAAATTTGCACATTGCCCTATTTCTGCCCCCTTTGCTTCCTAGATACAGGCAGAAATCCGCATCGGTTTAGGGGAATACATGCGACGTTGGATGGCACTATCGATCATTAGTTTGGTCACAACAACAACTGCATTTGCTCAAGACTCGCACTTAAAGCGGTTGTCCAATGGCGTAGATGCAAAAGCATGGGAAGCTGTGGGCCGACTAAATATCGGTAACGCGGCCTTCTGTACTGGTGCCCTGATTGCCCCCAACATGGTACTAACAGCTGCGCACTGCCTTTATGACAAAACAACTGGCGCACGCGTCAATCACGAAAACATTGAATTTCTAGCTGGATGGCGCGATGGGCGCGCCTCGGCTTATCGTTCGGTGCGACGTGCGGTGGCACACCCAGACTACGAATTCGTCAGCCAAGTCAATGCGAGCGGCAAAGGCAACGACCTTGCATTGCTGGAGCTTGATCATCCAATCCGCGACGGCAAAATCCACCCATTCTCAACTGAAGCACGTCCACAACGCGGATCCAAAGTTGCTGTTGTCAGCTATGGAAAAGGCCGGGCCGAAGCCCCATCCCTGCAAGAGTTGTGCGACGTTCTCGCGTTTCAAAACGGCACTCTGGTGACATCTTGCACCGTTGAATTCGGCAGTTCGGGCGCTCCAATTTTTGTCGTGGAAGGTGACAAAGTACAGATCGTATCTGTGGTCTCTGCCAAGGCCGAAGTAGACGGCCAAGCCGTATCACTGGGCACATCACTGGGCGCGCCTCTGGCGGAACTACAGGCGGAAATGGTCGCGCAACAAAACACGTTGAGTAACCGCGTCACCATTGGCGCACCAAACACCACCGGCGCAAAGGTAGTGAAACCATGAAGAAGCTCGCGATTTTATGCGCCCTGCTGATGGGCAACACTGTACAAGCGCAAACCAGCGAACTGCGCACGCTGGACACCGACTATGCCGCTGCCAGTTGGAAGGCCGTTGGGCGCATAGACTTCGGACGCGGCGCTTTTTGTTCTGGTACGCTGATCGCACCGGATCTGGTTCTGACGGCAGCCCATTGCCTTTACAAACCCAACAGCAATCAGCTGTGGCCCAGCGAAGACATCACCTTTAATGCAGGCCTGCGCGACGGCAAGGCAGTGGCAGTCCGGTCCGCCCGTTCCGCCGCAGCGCATACCGGTTTTGATCCTTCAACCCCTCTCAGTGCTGACAACGTCGCACATGATGTTGCCTTGATCCAACTCGGCGAACCTATCTCGACCTTCGAGGTGCCGCCTTTCTACATCCATTCCGACCGCATCGAACCCGGCTCTGTCAGTGTCGTGTCTTATGGGCGCGACCGTGCCAACGCACAGTCCCGGCAAAAAGAATGCCAAATGCTGGTACGACAGGGGGATGCAATGATCTTTGACTGCGACGTGACTTTTGGGTCCTCAGGCTCGCCGGTATTTTCGCACAAGAACGGCCGTGGGCAAATTATGGCGGTGATTTCCGGCATGATGGAGATCGATGGCGAAAAACGCTCTGTTGGGATGGTATTGCCGGAACGCGTGGCTGAATTGAAATCTCAATTGCGCCTGCAAGTTGCGCCTCCGGTGGCAAAAGCACGTCGTATCACTGTTGGCGGTGGTGCGCGCGGTAGCACCGGCGCAAAATTTGTGCGCCCATAGGGTCAGGGCTCCCTGAAAAACTTCAGGGCTCTTGAACCTGAAAAAATCCTCACCACATGATGGTTATCGGATGCCCAATCGGGGTTCGACCATAGCAACCTAAGCGGGTTCGTCCAATTCGGAGTGCCCGCCTGTCATCGCTCAAAGTGAGGATTACAATGCGTACATATGATTTTGCACCGCTTTACCGCGCAACTGTTGGTTTTGACCAAATCGCCGATCTGATGGATCGGGTCACAGCCAGTGACACAAGCGCCAGCACCTACCCTCCCTACAACATCGAAAAGACTGACGAAGATGCCTATCGCATCTCTGTTGCAGTTGCCGGGTTTTCCGACGCCGACCTTACCGTCGAGATCAAGGAACAAAATCTGATCGTCTCTGCCAAAAAGGCGGATGAGGTCGAAAAAACCTATTTGCATCGTGGCATCGCCACACGCGCTTTCGAGCGCCGCTTCCATTTGGCCGACCATGTGATCGTAACAGGAGCATCCCATGTGGACGGAATGCTGCACATCGATCTGGTCAAGGAAGTGCCCGAAGCGCTGAAACCCCGCCAGATCGAGATTTCAGGCCAGAAAGCCATCGAAACGGATGTGGTCGACGCCAAGGCCGTTAACTAGTCTAAGCTGATCTAAACGGTGGCCCGTCGTACTGATGCACGGCGGGTCATTTT
This sequence comes from uncultured Rhodobacterales bacterium, assembly GCA_964544035.1. GTDB lineage: Bacteria > Pseudomonadota > Alphaproteobacteria > Rhodobacterales > Rhodobacteraceae > Tateyamaria. The sequence goes on along the minus strand of CAZJAW010000357.1, from coordinate 377 downwards.
GCACCTTAATTGGTGTCAACCGCAGCGCACACGCCTCCAAAATGCTTCTCATCCAACGGCCACGCGCGGCCGCCCAGCGGCCTCAACCGTCACAGTGGCTTCGACAAAGACTTCACGAGCCTCAGCCTGCGCCGTGCGGATGTCATGGTTGACCCGAACGTCAATCTCCTCAGCACCCGCCGCCGACGCAGCCGCAACGGCGTTTTCCCGCAACACGGCTTCAAGTCGGGCAAGGGCCGGATCAGCTGACGTGAAATCCTCTGGGCCACTGTCCAAATGAACGCGGAACTTTCCTTCGCTCGGCGCAGTGATCGTCCCGCTACGCCGCATCGTGACGCGGCCCACAATCGCGCCAATTGCATTGGCCACCCCCGCGT
>CAZJAW010000356.1:0-2980 GCA_964544035.1 uncultured Rhodobacterales bacterium | reverse complement strand
GTATTTGTAAAAATAGGACAACATGCTTTGGTTGAGGGAGTGAAGGTTTTGACGTTGTGGATGGCTTTGGTTAGCGTCAGCCAAACGTCATGCCGTCAGGAGCCCAAGACCCCATGAATTTAAAGGAACTCTCGCAGCTTTTGGGCCTTAGTCAGACCACCGTGAGCCGTGCGCTGAACGGTTATCCCGAAGTTTCTGAAGCGACCCGCGCCCGCGTTCAAGCCGCCGCATCTCAGCACAAATACAGCCCCAATACGCGCGCCCAAGGGTTGGCGACAGGGCAAAGTCGGTGCATCGGGCACGTGATCTCGGTCGATGATTCGGGCGAAATGGTGAACCCGATTTTTGGCGACTTTATGGCCGGTGCGGGTGAGACCTATGCCGCCTATGGCTACGACATGATGGTGGCGCGCGTTGGTGCGCAGGACGAGGCGGAAATATACCGCAGCCTCAAGTCGCGCGGTGTTGTGGATGGGTTGGTTATGCACGCACCACGTGCAAACGACACGCGTTTGCCGCTGCTTAGAGAACTTGGTTTGCCGTTTGTGGTGCATGGGCGTTCGACGGATGCACAGGTGCCTTATTCTTGGCTGGACGTGAACAATTACCACGCGTTTTTTGAGGCAACCCAGCATTTGACGTCCCTTGGCCATCAACGCATTGCTTTGATCAACGGCCAAGAAGAGTTGGATTTCGCGATCCGCCGTCGCAATGGCTACATTCAAGCGATGACAGAAGCTGGCCTAAATGTGGACCCGGCCATGATGTCGCGCGGAGAGATGACCGAAGAATACGGGTACATCAATGCCACAGCCATGCTGGAACAGGCGCAACCGCCTACAGCTTTTGTTGCGTCGTCCATAATTTGCGCAACTGGTATCCGTCGCGCGCTGGATGATCGTGGTTTGCGTCTGGGGCAGGATGTGTCTGTTGCGACATTTGACGATTGCCTCAGCTATTTCCGCAGCAGTGCTCCGGTGCCAGTGTTTACTTCTGTTCAATCTTCGGTGCGCGCTGCAGGGGCGGCGTTGGCCGAAATGTTGATCCAACGGATCAATACCCCGGATGCCCCCGAAATACACACGCTTTGGGAGGCCGAATTCGTTTTGGGTGCCTCGACCGGGCCGATCAAGGACTGACTTTATGCTAATTCACAAACGCTCTGATTTCCCGGAAGGTTTTCTTTTCGGGGCGGCCACGTCTGCCTATCAGATTGAGGGGCATCAGTTTGGCGGTGCAGGGCGGACCATGTGGGATGATTTTGCTGCGACGCCGGGCAATGTGGTGCGGGCCGAAGATGGCGCGCGCGCCTGCGATCACTACCACCGACATGCCGCGGACTTTGATCTGTTGAAAGACGCAGGCTTTGACGCTTACCGCTTTTCCACCAGTTGGGCGCGGGTGATGCCGGATGGGCGGACAGTGAACCCTGAGGGCTTGGATTTTTATGATCGTCTGGTGGACGCGATGCTAGAACGCGGCTTGAAACCTTTGGCGACGCTCTATCATTGGGAGCTACCTTCGGCGCTGGCGGATCAGGGCGGTTGGCGCAACCGTGACATCGCAGGCTGGTTTGGAGATTTCACCGAGGCGGTGATGGGTCGTCTTGGCGATCGGATGTTTTCCGTCGCGACCATCAATGAATTTTGGTGCGTTTCTTGGCTGTCGCATTTTCTGGGCCACCACGCGCCAGGTTTGCGCGACATTCGCGCAACGGCGCGGGCTATGCATCATGTGTTGCTGGCACATGGCACTGCAATAGAGCGGATGCGCGGGATGGGTGTCGGCAATCTGGGGGCGGTGTTTAATATGGAATGGGCTGCACCTGCTGACGACAGTGCGGAGGCGATAGAAGCTGCGGCGCTTTATGATGACATCTACAATCATTTTTTCATGTCTGGCGCGTTCAAGGGGCGTTACCCTGATCGGCTTGTGACTGCTCTGGGGTCGCATTTTCCTGAAGGGTGGCAGGACGATTTTGAAACCATTTCAGCACCACTGGATTGGGCTGGGATCAATTACTACACCCGGTCGCTGCTTGCAGGAAATGATGGTCCATGGCCGCACATGCACAATATAGCCGGCCCCCTTGAAAAGACGCAGATGGGTTGGGAAATCTATCCTCAGGGCCTACACGATTTCCTTGTGCGAACGGCACGTGAATACACAGCGGATTTGCCACTTTATGTGACTGAAAACGGGATGAGCAATGCTGACGCTGTGAAACATGGCGCGGTGGATGATCCTGCGCGAATTGCTTATTTCAACAGTCATCTTGGAGCTGTGCGTGATGCCATCGCCAAGGGTGTGCCGGTCAAGGGCTACATGGCGTGGTCACTGTTGGACAACTACGAATGGGCGCTGGGTTACGAAAAGCGGTTTGGCATGGTGCACGTGGACTTCGATACATTGGAGCGCACGCCCAAAGCGTCTTGGCACGCGTTCAAGAAGATGCTGACGACCTAAGCGCCAAACAGGAATTCAAGTGTGTCTGGGTCCTGACCCTAAGGCCGTGGCGCTGGTTCGGACATCCAAAGCCGTGGATCAATTGCCTGCCCGGTGCGCGCGCTTTCCTGCGCGGCCATGCCCATTGCAACAGCGGCCCAACCGTCACCCAGCGATACTTCGGGATCAGTCGTTTCACCCCGTACAAGCGCGACAAATTTCTGATGTTGATAAAAGGTCGACCCATTGTGATCGCCTGCTTCCAATAGTGCGGGATCAACGGGAATGTCATGTGTGACCGGCCCTTGCGGTGCTCGGGGTGATGTCACCAGCTTGGCCACAGGAGCCGCACCCAAATGCGCAGGCCAGAACCGTCCCGGACCGGGTACAAAGGCTTCGATCTTTCCGACAGGACCGACGGCCGACAGTTCCTCTTGGTAAGCCGATCCTTCCGCGAACATGCACAATTCCAGCATCGCACGTGCACCGCAGTCGAAATCAACGATCACATAACCACTGTCGATAATGTCAGGAG
>CAZJAW010000355.1:0-2988 GCA_964544035.1 uncultured Rhodobacterales bacterium | reverse complement strand
GGGTTTGGGATGTGTCATGGGGTGCAGAGTGCGCCTGTGCGCGTCGCTTAGAAAGCCCGGGGATTTTGGCCGATGTGCGTGCCACCCCCTTTTTGGGCAATGCGCCGCCCATCCATGTCACTGCGATCGGCAGGGCGCCGCGCGCGGTAAAACCTGTGCGGATGCGGCGGTGCAAATCAGGCTCTTACTTGGTGAGGGCGCCACTCACGGACCCTCATGATGCAAACTGAAACGGGAGTTACCCAATGACAAAATATGCAACGCTGACAGTTCTGGCTGCTTTGACTTTTCCTGCTCTGGCTACGGCTCAGAGTGCGGCCGAAATGGATACCAACGGTGATGGCGTTCTGACCATTGATGAGGTGCAGGCAACATATCCCGAGATCACGTCTGACATGTTCGCAGCGATGGATCTGAATGCCGATGGGGCTTTGGACGGCAACGAAGTTGTCGCCGCACAAGAAGCGGGGTTGATGCCAGCTTAAGGCAAACCGACCGTTACCCGATTTTTTGCAACCAACCCTTCCCATGACTGTTGCGCGGCAAAAGAACGGGGGCGCGAGGCCCAGTCTCCCTCTAGAGACTGGGCCTTTTTGCGTTTCTTAAACTGGCGACGTTGCGATCCGTGTGGATGGCGCATTGGCCGTGCAAAAAGGTTCAGGTGCTCCATTCTGGTAGGTGGATTTCGAATTGCGCGCGGATCGCAGCATCGATTTCCGGGGGCAGGGCGGCTTGCGGTTGGCTGGCAAGGATTTCTTCCTTGCGCGCGGTGGCTTGTGCGATCAGGTCAGGTTTGCCCAGTTCGGTCCATTCCTTTGGCGAGGTGCGGCTGCCGAAGGTCGGGTAAACGCAATCGCTTTGCATGCGGCTAAGCGTTTGATCTGTCCCAAGGTAATGGCCGGGACCGTTCATGCAAACATCTGCAATCTGATCAAGCGCCATAGTCTCATCGTTCACTTCGATGCCGCGCACGCACCGTATGGCCTGACCGATGATATCATCACCCAAAATAAGGGATTCATGGCAGAACCCTAGCAATGACGCATGCATACCCGCCGCCTCGTAAACCATATTCACGCCAGACAGACCCGCAGTCAGGTTCGAACACATCTGTTCCCACCCGGCCTGCATGTCAGGCAACTTGCTGTCAGATGCGCCGCCCGCCGCACCGCCGGGCAGATCGTAAAAACGGTGCATTTGGCCGCAACCCGCTGTCAGCAGCGCCTGTTCGCCCGACCCGATGGACATCGCACCTGTGCGCAGATCAAGCCCAAAAGGCCACGTGCCAAAGATCGCAGGCGCGCCCGGTTCCACGGCGTTGACGTACACAAGACCTGCAAGGCATTCGGCGGTCGCCTGCACGATTGCGCCTGCAATAGTAGAAGGGGCTGTGGCACCCGCCATTCCGGCAGACAACAGCAACACAGGCATGCCCGCCTTGATGCACAGCTCCATCGTTTCGCAGCTTTCGGTGGCGAATTTCATCGGGGGCACCACAAAGCAGTTCGAGTTCGACACAAACGGACGGGCGCGCCATGCAGCTTCGCCGCCCGCCATGATGTGCAGCATTTCGATGGCCGGGGCCACGCAAGAGGGGTCAGAAAAACTGGTGCCGATGTGTTTGGTTGTCCCTGATACGCAGGCATAGACTGAATTGTAATCCATCTGCGCCATATCAGTGATGTCGCGACACACCATAGGGCGTTGCAGAAAGTGGATGTTGTTTAGCTGATCCGCAATGCGCGCGGCATCATGCAAATCCTGAACGGTGCTTTCGCGATAGTTCTGCCCGTCCGGTTCAACCAGATGTACAGCAGCGCCTGCCGTACCGTAGTGCACGCGCGATCCAGATAGTTCGAGGTCATGTTCCGGCGCGCGACCGTGTAACGTCATCGATCGATTGGCGCGCGCAAGTGTGTCTTCGACCAATGCGCGGGGAAAGCGAATGCGGCCATCATCTCCCAGAATTGCACCCGCACCGACCAGATAGTCGATACCGCTTTGCGGGGCATCGGCAAGACCGATATTTTCAAGCGCGTCCAAGGCTGCAGTGTGGATTTGTTCGATTTGCGACGCTGTCAGCGGGTTGTAGGTGCCGCCGTCCATACCTGCGCGGATCGGGCGCAGATGTTCAGCAAGAGGGGCCGCGCGCGCAGCACGGCGTGCAGCGCGGCCACCGGAGCGGGCTTTGAGGGGCGAAACGTTCATGGAAAGTATCCGGATTAGGGAAGGGTCAAAGGGTGGCGCCGTTTTGCGACAACCCTGGTCTTCCCCGTGCAGCACGCCCGCGCTCCGCACCAATGGTGCGGATGACCAGCTCAATTATGCTGCGGCATTCCTGCAAGCCAAGCCTCCCTGCTTGTGCAAAAAACGACCCTTTTCGTCAGACTATGGTAAGAAATCATGCCAGTCTGTTCTGTTTGCGACCTCGCTGTGGGGGAGGGAAAGACGCATTTAAACGCGCCTTACTTAGATGCCACCGCGTTTGTCTGTGCAAAACGGCACAGTGTTTCAAGCGCCGCGCGGAACGCTGTGTCCTCAATCGTCATAGCGACGCGCACGTGTCCTGCAGCAGATGCGCCGAAACTTTCTCCGGGCATGACTGCGATATGTTCTTGTTCCAATAGAGCATCGGCAAAATCATCGCCGCTGAGACCCGTCGCGCGGATATCAAGCATCAGGTACATGGCACCTTGCGCCGGGATCAAGCCAACAGTGTTTTGCGCCGCCAACACCTCTTGCGCGATCGCGCGACGGCGTTGAAAGGGGGCTGCGATCTCGGCTTCGAAATCGGGGCCTTGGGACAGGGCAAAGACGCTGGCGTCTTGTACAAAACCCGGCACGCCGTAAGTCGTATGCGTGGCAAAGGTGATAAGGTTGGCAATCGCTTCTTTAGGTCCGATCAGCCAGCCGCATCGTGATCCCGTCATGGCGTGGCTTTTGGACATAGACCCAACAACCAACGTTCGATCCGCCATATCGGGCAGG
>CAZJAW010000354.1:0-3014 GCA_964544035.1 uncultured Rhodobacterales bacterium | reverse complement strand
CATGGAATGCCCAAGCGCAGGCTTCGTTGCTGTCCGTCATGGTTCACGAATATGCCCACCAAGTGCAATATGCACTGGCGTCCGACGATCCGCCACGAAGGGTAGGAGGTGATTGGGCCCTGCGTCCCCATTGGTTTGTCGAGGGCATGGCCGAACTGATTGAATGGCAATTTGTCACTGGTGCGGAATTGGCGGAGGGGGCCGACTTATTCAACCTGCAAACACCCGCCCGACGCAGCCGCGCCACGTTAGACACTCTGGTATCACACGGGGCAGTGAAAGATGCGCGGACATATGGGGTGGCGCGCTTTGCGGTGTATTTGCTGGTGCAACGCCATGGGATCGACGCGCTTTTTGACTATTTGCGGGCTTTGGGACGCGGCGAGACTCCCGAAGTAGCGTTTGAGGCCACATTCCAAATCTCACCCGAAGCCTATACGGAGGTCTTTGAAGGCCTGCGCCGCGATTTCGGTGCGGCGCGACGTTTTGGTCGGGGGGAGTAGAAATGACGTTTGATGTAGATTGGGTCGATGCGTTTACGGATCGCGCGTTTGGTGGCAATGGCTGTGCCGTAGTGCATGACGGCGCGTCTTTGGATGATGCCACTTGCATGGCTTTTGTGCGGGAAACGTCTCTGGTCGAATGCACATTTACTGGGCCGTCAGATGTTGCCGATATTCGGGTGCGGTACTTCTTGGCCAGCCGGGAAATTCCATTTGCGGGGCATCCGACTGTGGCGACTGTGGCTGCGATGCGGCATCGTGGTTTGATTGGGGATGGACCGCTCACGTTGGAAACACAGGCGGGGATTGTGCCAGTTGAGGTGACGGGGACATCCGTGCGCATGACGCAAATCGCGCCCGAATTTGGCACCTATGTTCCAGCAGAAGTGGTTGCGGCCGTGGGCGGGATTGATCCGCGTGATATCCTTCACCGCCCGCGCCTTTCGTCCACAGGTTTGCCGTTTTGTATTACTGTTGTCCGAGATCGCGCGACGCTTGAAGCCTTGCGTTTCAATATGGATGCATTCCGCGCTTACTTGGAACACTTGGGCGCAACGGGCACAGATATCATGGAGCCGTTTTGGGTCACGTTAGACGGGGCTACTGCGGCGGGTGATACGTTTTCTCGGTTGTTGTTGGCGCCACCAAGTCCGGCAAAGACCCGTTTACTGGTTCAGCTACAGGGGCGATGGCGGCCTATCTTTGGGCAGAACAATTGATAGATGCGCCGCAATTTGTTGCGGAGCAGGGGCATGGATTAGGCCGTCCGGGGCAGGCGAAAGTCGAAGTTTTGGGCGCGCGCGATGCGATCACAGGCGTGGTCGTCGCAGGTGACGCACATGTGCTGATGAGCGGGACGCTGCATTTGTGAGGGCGGTGGCGCAGGGCACCTGCACCTTACGAAGACTAAAGAACTACGCAGACTAAAGAACTAATAAAAAAGGCGCACCCAGAGGTGCGCCTTACGTTTTTACAGGTACCCTTTGGCCTTAAGTGCCAGAGATCAAGCCCATGCTTTCCAGCTTGAGCAGAACTTGATGGGCGCAGTTGTCCACGTCGACATTTTCTGTCTCAACGCTCAGTTCTGGGTTCTCAGGAACATCGTAGGGGTCTGAAATCCCTGTGAATTCCTTGATCTTGCCTTCACGCGCCAGCTTATAAAGCCCTTTGCGGTCGCGGCGTTCGCATTCCTCGATCGTGGTAGCAACGTGCACTTCGACAAAGGCACCAAAGGCTTCGATGTCTTCGCGTACCGCGCGACGGGTCGTGGCATAAGGCGCGATGGGCGCACAGATGGCGATGCCGCCATTCTTCGTGATCTCGGATGCGACATACCCGATGCGACGGATGTTCAGGTCACGGTGTTCTTTGCTAAAGCCAAGTTCGGAAGACAGGTTTTTGCGCACGATGTCACCATCAAGCAGCGTCACTGGACGTCCACCCATTTCCATCAGCTTGACCATCAAAGCATTCGCAATGGTGGATTTTCCCGAACCAGAAAAGCCGGTGAAGAACACGGTAAAGCCCTGCTTGTTGCGCGGCGGCTTGGTGCGGCGCAGTTCCTTGACGACTTCAGGGAAGGAGAACCACTCAGGGATTTCCAGACCTTCGGCCAGACGGCGGCGCAATTCGGTGCCTGAAATGTTGAGGATGGTGACTTTATCTTTGTCCGTGATCTCGTCCATGGCTTCGTATTGAGCGCGCTCGTCAACCCAAACCATGTGTTTGAAGTCGACCATTTCGATGCCCATTTCTTCTTGGTGCTCGCGGAACATCTCTTGCGCATCATATGGACCATAGAAGTCTTCGCCTTGGCTGTTGGAGCCGGGGCCTGCGTGGTCGCGACCAACGATAAAGTGCGTACAGCCGTGGTTTTTACGGATCAGACCGTGCCAAACCGCTTCGCGTGGGCCTGCCATGCGCATGGCAAGGTTCAGCAAGGACATGGATGTTGTTGCTGCTGGGTATTTGTCCAGAACAGCCTCGTAGCAGCGTACGCGGGTGAAATGGTCGACGTCGCCGGGCTTGGTCAGACCTACAACTGGGTGGATCAGCAAGTTGGCTTGCGCCTCACGCGCGGCACGGAAGGTCAGTTCCTGGTGCGCGCGGTGCAATGGGTTGCGGGTTTGGAACGCAACCACTTTGCGCCAGCCCATTTTGCGGAAATAGGCGCGCAATTCGTTAGGCGTGTCGCGGCGCGCGCGGAAATCGTAGTGCACAGGTTGCTGGATGCCAGTCACTGGACCGCCCAGATAGACGTCGCCCGCAGTGTTGTGCAGATAGTTAACAGCTGGGTGGGCCGAATCGTCCGCACCGAAAACCATTTTGGCTTCGTGCGCTTTGTTAGGCTTGAAGTTGTCGGTGACGGTCATGGTCGCAAGGATCACACCTTCTTGGTCGCGCAGCGCGATGTCTTGACCAACTTCAAGGCTTTCGGCGAACTTTTCATTTACATCGAGTGTGATGGGCATGGGCCACAGGGCGCCATCTGTGGTGCGCATGGTGTCTACA
>CAZJAW010000353.1:0-3034 GCA_964544035.1 uncultured Rhodobacterales bacterium | reverse complement strand
TCATGGTGTGACTATGATGTCTATTGGCCTCATGACCAATGAAGATCAAGCGGTGGTTTGGCGCGGACCAATGTTGATGGGCGCTTTGCAGCAAATGATGATGCAGGTGCAGTGGGGTGCCCTGGACGTACTGCTGGTTGACCTACCCCCGGGGACCGGAGATGTGCAGATGACGCTGAGCCAAAAGGCAAAGGTGGACGGCGCAATAATAGTCTCTACTCCGCAAGATGTTGCGCTTTTGGACGCCCGAAAGGGGATCGATATGTTCAACCAATTGAACGTGCCGATCCTAGGAATGATCGAAAATATGTCGACCCACGTCTGTTCAAACTGCGGTCACGAAGAACACATTTTTGGGCATGGCGGCGTGACTGCCGAGGCCCTAAAACTGGGCGTTCCGTTGTTGGCCGAAGTGCCACTTAGCTTGGACATAAGACTGGCGTCAGATGGCGGCGCGCCACTGGTTGTCACCCAGCCGGATGGCGCACACGCACGCGCATTTCGAGATGTCGCAAATGCTCTGGTCGCCGAAGGTGTGGCGTGAGCGGTCCCCTCACTTTTCCGCCGCTGATGTGGGGCGAAGAGGCGATAGATTCCGCCCTTGATCATGCGGTGATGAAAGCCACGCTTGGTTGTGATGCCGGACTTATCTCTTACAAATTGGGTGCCTCTCAGATGGAGGCTGCAATTGTATTTGCGCCTGAGGTTCCTCTGAAACAGGCTATGGCGATGGTCCCACTGTGCGGCGTTGGTTTCCAGAACGCTTTAGGTGCCTTAGCTCCGCCCGAAGTTGCTGTGCATTTGGAATGGACAGGTGGCATTCGAATTAACGGTGCCAAGTGCGGTCAGTTTGGCGTCCAGTCGTCTACGCTAGACCCAACCGACACGCCCGACTGGCTGGTTGTCGGCTTCACGCTACCGCTTGTGCCTGCATCGGATGAGATGGGGGAAACACCGGACGAAACTGCACTCTACGCGGAAGGTTGCGCCGATGTGGCAGCCCCTGCCCTTTTGGAAGCCTGGGCGCGGCACACACTTGCCTGGATCTCACGTTGGGACAGTGAGGGAGCCAGACCCGTCCACGCAGAGTGGCGCGGGTTGGTCCATGGCATCGGCGAGCCGATGACACACGAGGACCGTTCAGGAACGTTTTTGGGCGTAGACGAAGATTTCGGCCTATTACTCAGGGACGACGATGCGACACATCTTGTACCCCTGACTGCGATTCTGGAGGCCACCTCATGAAGCTTGCACGCGCGATCCATTTTGATGAAAGCGACCAAAACGTCTTTGCAAACCCCGCACGCACGGGAGAGTGGTGCATCTCAGGAGGTTTCGAATTTTCAAACTGGACCGAGGCGGACTTGACCGGAAAAGCGCGGCAGTCCTTTGCCAACGGATGGTTTGGCCTTGAAACCAGCGGGCGCGTCACTTTTGTCGCTGTCACACAGCTGGAAGAGGCAGAATTAGAGACGCTTTGTGTCTTACTGGCCAAACATTTCGTTACGTACTATGGCGCACCATCCGAGGACGCCGCGCGACCTGTGGCAGAAGAAGAACTGCGGCAGATGATGGAACTCTGCGAGGACCATGACCCTAACACGCTGCTGACAGTTGCGCGCGAATTGTCAGATGCGGGCGTAAGAGAGGCCTATCGATCCATTGCCCCACAAGATGCCGGCTTGGACCAGTTCGCTATTCACGGATCGGTTGACGACGAATAGCAAAACAGTGGCCTGCTAAGATCCGTCAACTAGGGCGTTGCCTCGGCGTTGAAAACGAACAACGTTTGTTCATCGATCTTATACCCATTTATCAGCTCTTGCGCGCGCGCTGAGGTAAGCCAGGCCTCCAGTTTTGAATTCAAGTTGGTCTTGATGTGTTTGTGCCGCGCCGAACTTACGGGAAGAAATGCGTATTGATTGAACAATTCCGGATCGCCTGCAAAAAGTAGCTCTAACCCACCTTTGTTCCCAAAATTCAACCAGCTTGCGCGATCTGTCAGAATATAGGCGTTCAGGCCGGACGCAGTGTTGAGGGCAGCGCCCATCCCTGCCCCCACGGCTTTATACCACGGGTCAAAGGTCTTTGGGTCAAGTCCTGCCCCTGCCCAGATGCTTAGTTCTTTTTTGTGCGTCCCGCTATCATCTCCACGGCTAACAAAAGTGGACTTTGCAGCTGCGACCTTTCCAACGCCGTCTCTTGCGTTTTGCGCGGACTTTAGACCGGCGGGATCCGCGATAGGACCGACGAAAACAAAGTCGTTGTACATAATCTCCCGCCGGTGCGTGCCATGCCCTTCGGCGACAAATTGATCCTCCGCCGCGCGTGAATGGACGAGAATCGCATCCACGTCGCCTGCCCTTCCCAAGCGCAGCGCTTGGCCGGTCCCGACAACAAGCAACTGTATCTCGATTCCAATGTCGCGTTTAATTTCTGGCAACAGAACGTCCGAAAGCCCCGAGTTGTGGAAAGACGTCGTGACGGCCAATCTCATCACATCAGCTTTGCAAGCGATGCTGGCAAAGCTGAAAAGCGCTAAAGCTAGTAGAATTTTCTTGATCATACCGCTCTGTTTTCCCGGTTGCTTTGGACAATTTTGGATCGAATTTGTCACGCGCGCCACCGTTTATTCCCGGATACGTCAGCTTGTCTTCTTTGCTATCAGCAACAGAAGTGACTGCGGTCAAAATGACCGTTTAGGAAAATTGCCCATGGGCAATAACTGATGCACGGCAAAAAATTGCCCATGGGCAATTTTAGCTAAAGTGGGCATTCAGAAAGGCCGCAAAGCACTTTTCAAGCTGCTCTCGGTCCAGGTCGGCATCGAACTTCAAAGTGATGGTGCGTGCGTGCGTCTTCGCGCTGATCCCCCGCTCACCGGGACCCGGGCTATGAAGCTCAGTCTGGGACGCGGCAGGACTTGCCGGCCGGCCTGCCCGCACCAACCGCTGCATGACGGCGGCCGCATCAACAAAGGATCCGGCGCCATTTCTCGCAGCATTTTGCTGCACGCCGATGGCTTGCGCCTCCT
>CAZJAW010000352.1:0-3068 GCA_964544035.1 uncultured Rhodobacterales bacterium | reverse complement strand
TACAACTCTTGTATGAGGTTGGTGTGCCGGAGTTTCCATTTTTAGGCGGCGCACCTTGAACGCAGAAAGTCATGGCGATGTGCAAACCAAAATAACGAGCGCGCCGTGGTAAGGGGGACCTTTGATGAATAGGAAAAATAGGGTGCTGAAACTTGCACTGGCATTTGCATGCGGCGTTGGCATGCTGAGCCAGAGCGTAGCCGCACAAGATGTCGCAAGAGGCGAGCAATCAGGTCGCATTCAATGGGGGATTTGGATTGATCCCGATGGGTGTATGCATTGGATGGCGGACGGCGGGATTGAACAGGTTCAAGTGAACCGGTTGGATCCTAAAACCGGCAAGCCCGTGTGTGTTCGTGAGAAAACATGTTTTGTCGGTGAATCGGACACGTTATTTGCCACAAACAGCGCCAAATTGACGTCACGAGCACGCAAAGAGCTTCGCAAAGTCTTTAAGCAGGACGGTGTCTTTGGATACGCCGTTTATGGCCACACGGACAGCCGAGCCTCACAAGAGCACAATCAGATTTTGTCGGAACATCGGGCGCGTGCCGTTGCGAATGTCGGGCGCTCTGTAGGTGCTGTGATCGAGCGCGAGATTGGGTTTGGTGAAACTCAGCCACGTGCGTCCAACAAATCGGCTGCCGGACAACGTAAGAACCGGCGCGTCGAAGTCGTTTGCTACAGGTGGTAAAAATGGCTCCTAAAACATTCTTAGTTATCGCAGTTGCCGCCGGTGGCCTTACGGCTTGCGCGGAAGGCTTTGAAGGCACAAAACGTCCTAGCGGGCCAAACGACTACATCGCAATTGCTGCGGACCGTGGCAGCGACGTTGGTGGCGGCAACAATGACAATGCTGGCATCGCCATCACACCAGATGGATGCCAAACGTGGTACATTGATGACGGCCTTGAGGCGCGCGCATCGAACCGCCTTGATCCAGTGTCTGGCCTACCTGTGTGTAGTGCAGCAGGCACACCGAATACTGTGGTCGGGCCGTATCAGTCAGGTTCTGAAGGCATCAGTGACCGCGTGCCACGCCGTCCGGCCACGATCCGACAAGAACAGGTTGCTGTGATCAACAACACCGGACAAGGCCAGACAGTCCATCCGGTCGAAACGCCACACAACTGACGTTCGTGAAAGACGCAAAAAACATGACCGCGCGAGGACACCTCGCGCGGTTTTTTTATTGATTTGAACGGACATGCCTTGCCGTGCGCCTGTAGGCTTGGCAACATCCTTGCGACTCATTCGAAAGGAACCTGCACTTGAGCACAGTCACCCTGGCCGAAGCTCTGATTGAATTTCCCGACAACAGATTGCTGATTGATTTATGTGGCCCCTATGATGGTCATCTGACGGCGATTGAAAACGCGCTAGAGGTGCAGATCATCCGACGCGGTAACGTGTTGGTTTTACTGGGCGAAGAAGCCGCTCAGGCCCGTGCCCAAGAGATACTGCAAGCACTTTATTTACGTTTGGAAGGCGGCAAAGAGGTCGCCCCTGCTGATGTGGATCGTGAATTGCGCATGGGTGGGGCAGATGCAGACACCGACACGCAGGAAACGGATCAATTGAAAAAACCTGCAAACAACAGGATCGAGATCAAGACCCGCAAAAAACTGGTCGAGCCGCGCACTGATGCGCAAAAGGCCTATGTGCAGTCGCTGTTTGATCAGGAACTGGCTTTTGGTATCGGCCCGGCCGGAACGGGCAAAACTTATCTGGCTGTGGCCGTTGGTGTGTCGATGTTCATCTCGGGCGATGTGGACAAGATTATCTTGTGTCGTCCCGCTGTCGAAGCGGGTGAACGCCTTGGCTTCCTGCCGGGAACCCAAGAGGAAAAGGTCGACCCTTACATGCAGCCGCTTTATGACGCGCTGAACGACTTTTTGCCCGGCAAGCAACTGGCTAAGCTGAAAGAAGAAAAGACGATCGAAATCGCGCCATTGGCCTTTATGCGTGGGCGTACTCTGTCGCGTGCCTTTGTTGTGTTGGACGAGGCGCAAAACGCAACCACCATGCAGATGAAGATGTTCCTGACCCGGCTTGGTGAAGGATCGCGCATGGTGATCACAGGGGATCGCACGCAAGTCGATTTGCCACGTGGTGTGCCATCCGGGTTGGCGGACGCAGAACGTTTGTTGAAAACAGTACCCAAGATCGGCTTCAACTACTTCACATCCAAAGACGTGGTGCGCCATCCGCTTGTCGCCGCGATTATCGAAGCTTACGAGGCAGACGCTCCGACGGGCTAGAGCGCCCGACCTTAAACATGAAACACCAATACCCTGCCATGCTGTGCATTCTCGGGACATTGGCGATACTTGGTATTTCAAGTTAAAGGCCGGACGCTTTAGGCGCAAAAAAACGGACGCCGCAAGAGGCGTCCGTTTAAATGTCATACTGTCAGGTCGCTTAGGCCTTTTGGCGTCGACGCATCCAACCAAAGGCACCCAGACCCGCCACGAGCAGAGGTAGACCTGCGGGCAGTGGAACCGGTGCTGGCAACACTTCTTCGGTGATACCAGCGTAGCGTACTTGGCTTTGAGAGTAGTTGTAGAAGCCAAAGGCGCCGTCGGTGAAGCTTCCCGAATGGCTGATCTCAAGTTCACCGTCTACGAAAATCTCGATGAGTGAGTCTGTAAATGTAAGATCGAAAGTGTATGAGGTGTTGTCCAACCAGCCAGTCGAGCCCAAATTGGCCCCACGTGCGACTTCGTTAACAGTGCCGGCGTGAGCCCAAAAGTCATTTTCGGCCGTGTTCGACACATCACCCGTAACGTGGCTCAGCGACAGACCATCGAGTGCAGCACCTTGGTCTCTCTGTTTCCAGTCGATCAACCAGAAATCAGCGTTGGCGCTGTCTAGCTCTCCGTCTTGGTAGCCCAAGACAAACCCAACGAAATCGTCATCACCTGTTGTCTGAACTTCAATCGTTCCGCTCAGCGAAGTACCCTGGGCATCGACACCGGGATCGAAAAACACAGTGGGCCGGCCGTTGATTGTCTGGAGGACGGAATCGTTGCTGGACTCTACGTTCCAATTGCCTGCGCCGTTGTTGC
>CAZJAW010000351.1:0-3068 GCA_964544035.1 uncultured Rhodobacterales bacterium | reverse complement strand
CTATTAAGACGCTTGATTTATCTCCAGTTCTGGCCATGATGTACCTACTCTTTATTGAATGATTTTTTGCAACATATTTTTAAATAAGGTTTTAATACAATGAGTTGGATAAGACTGGCTAAGGTTTTAACTACAGCAATGGACGTCAAAGGTGCCCATGACACAGTCAAAGGCGTCCACGACTACGGAAAGAAACTGAAGGGTAAAGATCCCTCGAAACTGACGTGGGACGACGTTAAGATCTTTGACACTCAAGAGATCAAAATGGCGATGGCTGCAGCAAAAAAAGAGCAGGCATTGGCGAAGTCCGCGGAGAATGCAAAATTCATTATGCCCGACCCGGGATCTAAGGCGCAGTTCATTAAGGCGTTCAAAGCTCTTGAGAAGTTTGGGTTGGAAAGCAAAGAATACAAAGCGGCAATGATGGCCTATTTTGCGATCCTCAGAAAATTCGACACGACACTCGACAAGCTTCAAAAAGAGGTGACGGCGGTGTCAATCGACATGGTCGATCGCAAAGGCAAGGTTAAAGCGATTAAAGACTACGCAAAATTTTTGGAAAAAGTCTTTCTGAACTGCGCAAAAGTTCCCATGAGCGACTCCCAAATGGCAACGTTCTTTGTTCTGTCACAAGATTGCGCAAGGTTTTCGGCACAAATGCCGCCGTTGGAAAAGTCATATACTAAGATCTTTTCGCATTCACGTTCCATTTCGGGCAATATCGCCGACACAAAAAAGCTTAACCTCGAGTGGCTCAAGCACATGGAAAAAACTGCATTTCTTCCGGCCAAGAAACCCGAAGCCAAGATCAAATTGATGTCAAAGAGTATCAAGTCAGTTAAGCCCGTCAAATAACGCAGACGGCTTGGGTTATCAAAAGTGATGTCATGCATTTTTGGACAGGTGATCCATGTCGATTTTTGGAACGTTTCACAAAATTTAAGGCGTGCCCCTGTTTCGGATTGCTGCGCACTCCTGCCTGCATTGGGGCACTGCCTTTCGTCTTGGCCATTTCTTATCACACCCAATCGTACGGTCCGTTAAGCATGATTTTTGTGTATTAGCGGTGTTCATGTTGCGCGCGCATCGTGCTTCGCATTTTGCCCACAACTTACTTGCGTTGCCCCCCGTTTCACCTCCGTGGCGCTTTAGGTCTTTTCCCTTTTGCCCGCGCTAGGTGCATCACACAAAACTTCCCTGACAGAACCATCCCGGCGACATGGCGCCCCCATGCCCAAAGAACAGCCACAACCGTTCACCGCAGGCCGTGTCCGTCACCCAATAATCTCGCGTGCCCGAGCGCCAGTTGGGGTCATCCAGCCACCATTCTGGCGCCAACCGTTCAGGTCCAAGAGCGCGTAACCGGGTCAACTCCCGCCCCCGCCAGCGAAACACCTCGGGCAGGCGCGGCACAGCAGGAGCGTGCACAGGTTCGGGTGGCCACAACAACATCGGGCGCGGATTACTGGGTGCGGGCCACGGTCCTTCATGCGGCTCAGACCATGCAGCGGCCAGAAATTTATGTGATTTTTCAGGGATATGACTGTCTGCTGGATGTAATCGGCGGATCGCATCCAGCCCGACCCGCGCCCCTAGTCGCCCTACCAAATCATCCAAAGCGTTGGTCTTGTTAAGCCGTGCTTGCACCGCCTCTCCGGCCTGTAAATGCCCGACCACCATAGCGTCATGCACAGGCTCAACCTGCACTGCCACTAGCCGCAGCATGTCGATACCAAAACCTGCATCGATCTCGTTGATTTTTAATTCCAGAAGCGAACGGATGCGTTCGGGGTAAAAGCTGGGGCGCGCCAATCCAACTTCGATCACCTCGATGCCTTGATCGCTGCGATGGGCGTGCAGCGCCACCCGTCGCGCACCTTTTCCCTTGTCTTCCAATGCCTTGCACAAACGTGGTAACAAGCGATTAATCCCGGCCATCACGTCCTCGGCCAACCCAATAGGGTCCGGCAGGGTCATGCGCACGGCAAAGTGGTCAGGCGGCTTTGCGGGTGACACGGGTTCTGGCGCACTGCCCATCGCCTGATCCATACGCATCACTAGGCCCCGCCCAAAGCGGCGCGCCAATCCCGCGCGCGGTTGACCCAACAGATCGCCCACCCGACGCAGCCCCAAACGACCCAGTTGCGCCGTCACCTCCGACTCAAGACGCAACGCCGCAATAGGCAGCGGACTTAGCGCGCCATAGGTTTGCCCCGGCAATGCGATACGGTCGGTATTGCCCGCTTTGGTACGCACCACAGGGGCCGCGCCGCCCTTGGTCCAATGCCGCCGCTTACCCGCACGCGACCGCGTGGCTCGCGCCTCTTGATCGATGGCATCACCCGTTCGATCAGACGCCGCGGCCCGCCCGGCGTAACGTGCCAAAGCCCACGCTGCCCCGCGCGTATCCGCCAATCCCATCAGGACGCTCAGGCCCAAATCAGTACAGTCATCCTCAACCACCTGCATCAGCGCCGCTTCTCCCCCGAACAGATGCGCACAGCCTGTGAGGTCCACCACCAGCGCATCTCGCCCCTCGGGCGCAACCCAAGGGCTGAACTTACCCGCCCAACGCTGCAAAGACTCCAGAAACCGCGCCTCCCCCACCGCGCTGCGTGGATAGGTCAGCAATCCGGGGCACATCGCATGGGCATCCCGCACGGGCTGAGCGACCTGCAACCCATAACCCTGCGCAATAGCGTTCAAAGCTGTGATAAGCTGCATGTTGTTCTGATCTTGCACCACGGCAAGCGGCTGATCGCCCAAGACCGGTTGACGACGGATCAGACGTTCGGCCCCCAGCCGGGGAAACCATAAGGACAGGATGCGGCGGTCGGACATGGCAAAATGTTCATACTTTGTTCCAACTCCAACTACCCCGAGTCGCAGGTCCGAGTCGACCCACCTTCAGTGTTCCGCAAATATGCAATTCCGGACGGTCAGATCCCGTAGCGGGCCAAGAATGTCTCAACCGCACTATCCACAACGCGATCAATATCCGCCTCGCTTACAATATCCATGACCCCAAATATCAGGCGCGGCCAGATGTCAGCTTTGCACAATTCACC
>CAZJAW010000350.1:0-3111 GCA_964544035.1 uncultured Rhodobacterales bacterium | reverse complement strand
CATCTCCAAACTGGACAGGCTTGCCGGGATGCGAGGCACGGAAAATGGCGACCTATAATTTCAGCGTTATTCATCTTGGGCAAATCGGCGATCTTGATCCGACTGACGGTAATTCGTCGGCTGAAAATCAGTCGGCGTTGTTGGGTACGTATTTCAGTGCTGAAGACCCAGCTGCGGATCATATCGCCAGCTTGATCGCGAATGACGCCGACAATAACGGGCTGATTAATACCAATGACCGGGCCAGCCCTGACGACGTGGTATTTGATACTGGGGACGGTCCGGTAGCGACTCGATATGATGCGCTGTTCAATGCAAATGTGACCGTCACTTTTCCGGCTGAAAGCGGCCAGGCGGATTATACTGGCCTTGGTGGTATTATTCAGACTGAAACGGGCGATCTTTTCTTTGTCATGGTGGATGATGACGAAGGGTTCGGATCCAACCCTTATGACGACTTTCCGATTGAATCCATACAGATTACCAATGTCTCTGCGTTTGGAACGCAGCAATTCGCAGCGGCCAGCGACACACAATCTTTTGTGCCTTGTTTTGCTGTTGGAACACAGATCGAAACGCCGCGCGGTCCTGTCCCTGTAGAGACGTTACACGTGTTAGATCGGGTGGTAACGATGGATAACGGAGTGCAACCAATCCGATGGGTCGGTCGTCGAGAATTGTCACCATGCCAATTGGCTCAAAGGCCGCAGAAATGTCCAGTCATGGTGAAGGAAGGCGCACTTGGGCCTGGAATTCCTGCGCGGGATCTTGTGGTTTCTCCTCAGCATCGGTTTTTGCTGGCCTCAAAAATCACAGCAAGGGCAACTAAGGCTCCGGAAATTCTTGTGGCGGCGGCCAAGTTGGTCGGTCAGCCCGGAATTCGTCGTGTCGAAGGCGCCGGAACGGGCGTGCAATATGTTCATTTTGCCTGCGACAACCACGAGGTTGTTTGGGCCAACAGCGCGCCGACAGAGACTTTCCTTGTCGGATCAGAGTTGGACAAAGCCATTGGGGATGATGCATGTCGCCCATTGGATAGGTTTTCGCCGGCTACAGCACTGGCGCGTGCTGGCCCGCGTATCCCAGTGCGCCCCATCGTTGAACGCGGCCGCGTGCTGCGTTCCTTGCTTGAGCGTCATGTTCGCAACGCAAAGCCCTTATTTCACATATGAGCCCAACTAAAAAAGCCGCCCCATAACAGGACGGCATTTTCAAGTCGTTCGGTGTTGCTTGGGCTTAGCCCTGGCGTGCTTTGAACCGGCGTTGCGTCTTGTTGATGACGTAGACGCGGCCTTTACGGCGCACAACGCGGCAATCGCGGTGCCGGTTTTTCAGCGAACGGAGTGAATTGCGAACCTTCATGGCGCTTCTTCCTCATGTTTGATGGCGGATCAGCGCCGGGTTGCGTTTTGGCACGATGTGCCGGTTCGGGTGCGTCCGGGCAAGTGGCCCGTCAGCGGAATGCGGTGGTGCGAGATACAAGGATCGAACTTGTGACCCCTTCGATGTCAACGAAGTGCTCTACCGCTGAGCTAATCCCGCACGTTGCCCCTGCGCCTATGTCCTGCCCACAATAAAAGTGGGCGCGGAAATCCGCGCCGGGTAGGGGGGCTATAAAAGGAGTCGGGAGTGGGATCAAGGGGTTTTGGCTTTGCCCGGTGATGCGCTATATTGTTGAGTAAGAGGAGATATCATGCCCAAAGTCGCATATGAAGTGAAACACCCGGAACGGCGCACAAGTTGCGTTGTGTTTGCGTCGCCCCATTCTGGGCGCGACTACCCGTGGAGTTTCTTGCGCGACTCGATTTTGGACGAGATGGCGGTCCGTTCGTCCGAGGATGCCTTTGTCGATCAGTTGTTCTCTGCCGCCCCGATGGCCGGAGCGCCCTTACTGACGGCCGGTGCGCCGCGCGCTTACGTGGATTTGAACCGCAGCAATGATGAATTGGATCCCGCTCTGATCGAAGGCGTGCGCCGACAGGGCCACAATCCGCGGATCGCCAGTGGTCTGGGTGTGATCCCACGCGTGGTGTCTAATGGCCGTGCGATTTATCGCGGGAAGCTATCTATGGCAGAGGCAGAGCGGCGCATTGATCTGTATTGGCGGCCCTATCACCATATGCTGCAAACCTTGCTGAATGGGGCACATCAACAACATGGGCAGGCTGTCTTGATAGATTGCCATTCTATGCCACATGAAGCGATGGACGGTGTTGTGGGCGGTGGAATGACCCGTCCGGATGTGGTGCTTGGCGATCGCTTCGGGGCCGCGGCGTCTGGGGATGTAATGGAAGCGGTCGAATCCGCCTTTGTTGGGGCTGGGTTTACTGTTGCACGCAATGCGCCTTTTGCGGGTGCTTATGTCACTCAGGCTTATGGTCGTCCGTCGCGCAACCAACATGCTGTGCAGGTTGAAATCGATCGCGCGATTTACATGAACGAAGCTTTGATCCGCCCAAATGGCAACTTTGAAGCAGTGCGAGAGCGGTTGAGCGCTGTGGTGGCCGAGATCGCAACAATTGGACAGATGCGGGTGCCTTTGGCGGCGGAGTAATTACCCTAGGGTCCTGACCCTAGGCGGTTGCGCATGCGCTTTACCTTAGGGCGCGCCCTTTAAGGATCGCATCTTGCCCGAACTTGCACCGGATGGCATCGGCTGCCCGTTCGGCTTTTCCGCGTTTTTGTGCGTCCGGATCCAGGAGGTCGCCTGACACCTCAGCGGCGTCCGCGCTGCACAAATCCGATATCCCGCAACCCAACAGACGATAAGGTCCTTCGTCCCCCACTTGATCAAAGAGCGCGCGCGCCGTGCGGTAAATCGTGTCAGCGAGCTGTGCAGGGTCGCGCAAGGAGACACGCCGCGTCAACGAGGAATGGTCGTGGCGTTTGAGTTTTAGTGTGACAACGCGACCTGCGAGCTCCTTGGCCTTGGCCCGATCCGAAACTTGTTCGGCTAAGCGCCACAGGTGCCCATCCAGAATATCAGTATCACTGGTGTCTTCGTTGAAGGTTGTTTCCTTGCTGATCGACTTCATGGGGGCGTCACGGGACACGCGGCGTTTGTCCTGCCCGCGAGCTAGATGCCAAAGTCGGTCGCCCATTGATCCAAAT
>CAZJAW010000349.1:0-3114 GCA_964544035.1 uncultured Rhodobacterales bacterium | reverse complement strand
ATTCAAATCGTCCTTTGACAAAGCCAACCGTACCTCTGCAGATGCATCGCGCGGTCTTGGCATGGACAAAGGGCTTGCTGTACTTTCCGACCTGCGCAAAGCAATCGGCGTCCCAGTCCTGACCGACATCCACAAGGAAAGTCAGTGTGCCCCAGCGGCCGACGCTGTCGATGTTTTGCAAATTCCCGCCTATCTGTGCCGCCAAACTGATCTACTGATCGCCGCTGGAAACTCAGGCGCCGTCATTAACGTGAAAAAGGGCCAGTTCCTTGCCCCTTGGGATATGGCCAATGTCGCGGCAAAAATCGCGAGCACAGGCAATGACAACATCATGCTGACCGAACGCGGCGCAACTTTTGGCTATAATACGCTTGTCACAGACATGCGTGCCCTGCCCCAGATGGCACAAACCGGCTATCCTGTCGTCATGGATGCCACCCATTCCGTGCAACAGCCCGGCGGGCTTGGAGGCGCGTCAGGTGGTCAACGTGAACTTGCGCCTGTCATGGCGCGCGCAGCTGCAGCAATTGGCGTGGCTGGCATTTTTATGGAAACACATCAGGATCCGGACACAGCCCCCTGTGATGGCCCTAACATGATCTACCTTGATCAGATGCCCGCCCTCATCACCCTGCTGATGCAATTGGATCAACTGGCAAAGGCCAACCCGATAACGTTGTAACGCGGGACCGCAAATTTTTGACAACGGCCAGACACCTTAGGACGCGGCGGACCACGAGTAGGCTTTTCCCACGCAGTAGGCCATAAGGCGCACGCGTCGTGCGCCTGCTGCGTTCAGTCAAACAGCTTGCGCAAACCTCTTTTGACCTCATCTTCCAGCTTTTGCTTGGCGGCGTCTTCCAGGTCTTGGCCTGTATCGGTGATATTCAATTCTTCAGCCACTTTGGCCCGCACCGCCTCTTTGGCTTGCGCTTCTAGCTTCGCCTTTTCTTCGTCAATCTTGGCCCCAAGGTTCAAATCAATCGCGGCCTCAAGATCAGGGCGTATACTAACATCAGACCACGGCCCAAGAATGCGCACTGGTATCGCGATGCCATTGCCCGAGTTGGCGCGCAGTGCAACTGGGGTGAACGTATAGTCGATCGTTTGTGCGCCAAGGCCGACTTGCCCTTCTCCGCGCGCCTCGTAATTGGCAAGTTTCAGAAGCAAATCCTCATTGCGCATCACACCCTGTTCGATAGCCCAAGTGGCACCCAGACTGTCAAACACCGTTGTCCCCCCTCCGGTTTGACCTGATCGCATGAGCTTATCCAAGTCGATGCCGATGATCGTGCCCTGGCCTAAGGTGATCGAACCTTTGCCCGACAAGGACTTCATGATCGCATCCACGGATTGGCCAGAACCAAGAAAGTTCATGTTGGCGTTGGCATCGCCTGTCAGCCGGTCAACACCTGCGCCATCCGTCAGCACTGCCTGAATATCAATAGAACTGGCGTTGATCTTGCCCCCCACAGACAGTCCAGAACGGTTGTTCATCACAAATTCGCCCGTCACTGTGCCGCCATAGGCCGCCACTTCGCGAAGCTCAAACACCATGCGGCTATTGTCATTTCGCAGCAATGTACGCGTCTGACCCAGTTTAAACGTTCCAAGGTCTATCGAACCCGCCGTCAGCGCGATTTCGCCGTTAAAGGCGGCGAGACCGCTTGCATCAATGTTGCTCGTTGGCCAACCGCTGCCGGACGACGCATTATCCGCGCCTGCACCCGAGCTAGATCCAGCATCACTGCCTGTCGCGCTGCGCAAATCCAATGCGCCTGCGTTGAATTGTGCGTTGACTTGGGGCGTACCGTTCAAGCTGATATCAGCCGCCCCACTCAAATTATTGCCGCCTAGATCAACAGTCAGATCACGCAAAGACAGACGACGATCTGCCGTCAATGTCAGGTCCGCACCAAGGTTGACCGACTGACCCAACCCTTGCGGCAAACCTGGCTGCGCCAAGCCAAGGGCCGCCAAAAACGCATCTGTACTTGGCATATCCAAAGAAAGTCGCCCCGCCACTTCCCCCGCCGTGCTTGCACGCCCATCTAGCGAAAGCGATCCATTGCCTGCTGAAATCGTCGCATTCACCATCTGCACTTGCCCAGCGATGAAACCAGCAAATCCGCCAATGTTAGCCTGCACATTCACGTCCGTGCCCGCCGGGCGCAAGGTCGCAGCGACCTCAGCCGCCCCCAATTGTTCAGGCCAATCCAAAGTCAGATCAACGCCGGAATAGGACACAATATCAGAGCCTTCTGCGTCATAGATCAGCGTTGCATCTGTAACTTTCAGCTTCTCGATCCACACGGACTGAGGCGTGCGTTCGGCAGGGTCGACCTCGGTTTCGATCTGGGCCTCACCGCTGGCATCGGTAAAGACCCAACTGGCACGCCCATCCTGACGACTTTCCAACTGAATTGTCGGACGTGTCGCTTCGATATTGGTGATACGGATTTCCCGGCGCAGCAGCGCCATCGCGTCCACTCCGACGGCTGCATTTTCAGCCGTGAGCATCGGACCCTGTTCAGACCATTCAGCATTGCCAACTTCCAGCCCACCAAGGCTGACCCCCAGCACCGGCCACAGTGTCATCGACACATCTCCGCTGATTGTCACGTCGCGCCCCGTCGCAGCGCGGATCTGATCCGCGGCCAGTCGCGCAATTCGATCCGCTGGCAAAAAGAACAGCGACACAAGTGCCACCAACACTAGGATGACGACAAAGCCGATCAATCGGGCTATCCATTTCATGCGGTCTGCTCCGTTCTAAAGACGTTTGATTGCAGCTTAACGCAGCACTTGGCGACATCCCAACCCTTTTCCCGCCCCCCGACTTCCCCTATGAGGCTCCTGATGAGCACAAACCCGCCTGACCTCCGCCCCGACCTCGCGCCAAAGGCGCGGCTTGATGAAGCTGCACCTGCCGCAAAATTGGATGCAAAACGCCGCCCCGGACAGCCCTCCGTTGGTATGGTCAGCCTTGGCTGCCCCAAAGCGCTGGTCGACAGCGAACGGATCCTGACGCGCCTGCGGGCCGAAGGCTACGGTATCTCGCCCGACTATTCTGGTGCAGATGCGGTGATTGTGAACACCTGCGGATTCCTTGAC
>CAZJAW010000348.1:0-3132 GCA_964544035.1 uncultured Rhodobacterales bacterium | reverse complement strand
ACGGGTGCTGTGCGAACAGATTGGCTTAGGGGGCTGTCTCAGGATGTGGCTTGGTTGAAGGACGCAGGCGTGCAGGTGGTGCTTGTCTCATCTGGTTCGATTGCGCTTGGGCGCGGCGTTTTGAACCTGCCCGCACGCGATCTTGCGCTTGAACAATCCCAAGCCGCCGCTGCCGTTGGTCAAATCCGCCTTGCCCGCGCCTATGAGGAGGCGATGACGCCCCACGGCATCACCACGGCGCAAGTGTTGATGACCTTGGAAGACAGCCGAGATCGCCGTCGTTATCTGAATTCGCGTGCCACTTTGGAACAGTTGCTGGCGCTCAACGCGCTGCCGATTGTGAACGAGAATGACACCATTGCCACGGATGAAATCCGGTTTGGCGACAACGATCGGCTTGCCGCGCAGATTGCGGCCACCATTGGCGCGGATCAACTGGTGTTGCTTTCAGATGTTGACGGTTTTTATACGGCCAACCCTGCCGATGATGCCAATGCAAAACGCTACGATGTGATTGACAAGATCACCCCAGAAATCGAAGCACAGGCCGGTGACGCAGGGTCTGGGCTGTCCAAAGGTGGCATGAAAACCAAGCTGATGGCGGCCAAAGCTGCAACCGCCGCTGGCTGTGGCATGGCGATTTGTCACGGCGCCGCTCTGCGCCCGCTCACAGCGCTGCAAAACGGCGGCAATGCCACTTGGTTCACCGCTACGCTGGACCCGCAGGCGGCGCGCAAACGCTGGATCGGAGCGATGAAGCCACGCGGCACGGTGACGCTTGATGCAGGGGCAGCGCAGGCATTATCGCGCGGAAACAGCTTGTTACCTGCCGGAGTTCACGTTGTTGACGGTGCATTTGGACGCGGTGATCCGGTCGCAATTCATGACCCCGACGGTCATCAATTGGGTCTTGGCCTTAGCCGCTATACCGCAGAAGAAGCTAAGATCATTAAGGGTCACCAAAGTCACGAGATAGAAGCGTTGCTGGGGTATTCGGGCCGCGCCGCATTGATCCACCGCGATGATATGGCGCTTTAACTCCGCTTTTTGACTACAAATTACTCTTCCGGGGGCTTAAAAACCAAAAAACCCGCATGCACAGGACACAAACAGATGAAAGACCTCGCTGACATTCCCGCTCTTATGGCTGACATCGGCGCCCGCGCAAAAGCCGCCGCCGCCACACTCGCCTTTGCCAGTGCGGAGCGTAAACATGCTGCTCTGATCTCGGCTGCGGAACACGTCTGGACCAGCCGACAAGCGATCATCGATGCCAATGCCAAGGATATGGAGTTTGGGGCCGAAAAGGGTTTGTCGGATGCGATGATGGACCGTTTGCGACTGGACGAGGACCGCATTCGCGCCATCGTTGACGGTTTGCGCGCTGTGGCCGAACAAGCCGATCCTGTTGGCGAAGTGTTGGCGGAATGGACACAACCCTCGGGGCTCAATATCCAGCGGGTGCGCACGCCTTTGGGTGTGATTGGCGTTATTTATGAAAGCCGACCCAACGTGACGGCGGATGCGGGCGCGTTGTGCCTTAAGGCCGGGAATGCTGTGATCCTGCGCGGGGGGTCTGAAAGCTTCCACTCATCTTCGGCAATTCACGCGTGCCTTCAGCAAGGTCTAGAGGATGCAAGCCTGCCGCGCGACACGATCCAGTTGGTGCCGACGCGTGACCGGGCAGCCGTTAGCGAAATGTTAACGATGACAGATACTATTGATGTGATTGTACCGCGCGGTGGTAAAGGCCTTGTTGGTCTTGTGCAACGCGAGGCGCGGGTGCCCGTTTTTGCCCATCTCGAGGGTATCGTGCACATCTATATCGACAAAGATGCGGATCCTGAAAAAGTGCTGAAGGTGGTGTTGAACGCAAAAACGCGGCGCACCGGCATTTGCGGTGCGGCGGAATGTTTGCTGATCCACGCGGATGCGGCTGACACGATGGGTCATGGTGTTCTGCGTGCTTTGATGGACGCGGGTGTCCAAGTACACGGTGACACTGCGCTGCAGGTCGTTGACGGTGTTCATCCCGCGACCGACGATGATTGGGGGCGCGAGTACCTTGATATGGATATTGCGGCGCGGGTTGTGCCCGATCTGGATGGGGCGTTGGATTACATCCGCACCTATGGGTCAAATCACACGGACTGCATTCTGACCGAGGATGCCGCTACTGCCGCGCGCTTTCTGAATGAACTGGACAGCGCGATTTTGATGCACAACGCGTCGACGCAGTTTGCTGATGGCGGCGAATTCGGCATGGGTGCAGAGATTGGCATTGCCACCGGTAAGATGCACGCGCGTGGACCTGTTGGTGCTGCACAATTGACCAGCTTTAAGTATCTGGTGCGCGGCGACGGCGCTGTGCGCAGCTAAAGCGGCTAAAACTTGATTTCCAAAAGTTCGGCTTCAATCTTGGTTTCAAGGCGGCGCTTGGCATCGTTCGTCACGGCTGCAAGAAGCGCAAATTGAACGTGGGCAGGGGCCAAGTCTTTGCCTTCTTTACCATCCAACCAAGCCCAAAGTTCTTTATCCACGTTCGTCTTGGTGGCGTGCCCGCTGATCGACCATGCGCCATTGTCACAAGCGACCTCAATGCGGCCGCCAAAGGGCATGCTGGTTTCAAGACATTGGACAGCCAGGAACGCCAGACGCACGGCCCACCGCGGTTGTTCGTTCATCGGCCCATAGGCAATTTTTAATCGACCGGTTCCGGCGACGCCTTCGATGATTGAAGTCACCTCAGCGCGCCCCATAGGTTGGTCGCTGCCGGCACCGTATGCGATGCGAAAAAAACGGATACGGGCGCTGGCGTTTCCAACGCTTTCAGTGATCAAGTCAAATTCCGGTCCGTCCCGTTCATCCGACATGCCCAGCAATTCAAGACCGTTGTTGATCGCACCAATTGGCGATATCAGGTCATGGCAAATGCGGCTGCCGATCAGCGCGCCAATATTTACGTTATTTTGGCTCATCGTGTGCCTCGCACCCGGGCCCAATGAAAAGGCAGGTCATGGAAAATCTGAACGCCATTTTGGCTCCTGGCATGTTTGTGATCCATCCTGCTTTTGCTGAATGGGGTGTTGGACAAGTCCAAAGCAACATCGCAGGCCGTATCACCGTCAATTT
>CAZJAW010000347.1:0-3135 GCA_964544035.1 uncultured Rhodobacterales bacterium | reverse complement strand
TCACAGACGTCACCAGCCAAGAAGCCATCGACGCCACCATCGACTACTTCGAGGCCAACGATCTGGGTAAAGGCCAAATGCAATACCGCCTGCGCGATTGGGGTCTGTCGCGCCAACGCTATTGGGGCTGCCCTATTCCAGTTGTGCATTGCGATGACTGCGGCGTGGTGCCGGAAAAGAAAGAAAACTTGCCCGTTGTCCTTCCCGATGACGTGACATTCGACATTCCCGGCAACCCGCTGGATCGTCATCCCACATGGCGCGATGTACCCTGCCCATCTTGTGGCAAACCGGCCAAACGCGAAACCGACACAATGGATACTTTTGTCGATTCGTCTTGGTACTTTGCCCGTTTCACCGCGCCACGTGCCGATACACCTACAGTAGCAGAAGACGCCGCCTATTGGATGAACGTCGATCAATATATCGGTGGGATCGAACACGCGATTCTGCACCTGCTATATTCACGCTTTTTTGCGCGCGCGATGCAGATCACTGGGCATTTGCCGGAAGCTGCGATTGAACCTTTTGATGCGTTGTTCACACAAGGCATGGTGACGCACGAGATCTACCAGACCCGTGATGACAAAGGTCGTCCCGTTTACCACCTGCCCGAAGACGTAACGGATGGCAAACTGAGCGACGGCACCGAGGTCGAAATCATCCCTTCCGCCAAAATGTCCAAGTCCAAGAAAAACGTAGTCGACCCGCTGGGCATCATCGCCTCTTACGGCGCAGATACGGCACGCTGGTTTGTCCTCAGCGATTCGCCCCCTGAACGCGATGTGGAATGGACAGCCTCTGGCGCTGAAGCCACGTTCAAACACCTCAACCGCGTGCACAGCATCAGCGAACGCATCGCGGCAATGGATGAAGGTGCAACTGGCACAGGCGATGACGACTTGCTGCGCGCCATGCACAAAACCATCCATGACGTGACCTTGGGTGTTGAATCCTTTGGCTTCAACGCAGCCATTGCCAAGCTCTATGGCTTTACCGCCACCTTGCATAAATCAAAAGCAGGCCAGGCCGCGCAACGCGAAGCGATCATGACGCTGGCGCAACTTATGGCCCCGATGACTCCTCACCTGTCCGAAGATATCTGGGCCGGGCACGGTGGCGAGGGCCTGATCACCACCGCCCCTTGGCCCGTCGCGGATGACAAAATGCTGGTATCCGACACCGTCACTCTGCCCATCCAAATCAACGGCAAACGCCGCGGAGAACTGACCGTAGCAGCCGATATGGACAAGGCAGAGGTTGAAAAACTGGCTCTGGCGACGGATGCTGTACAAAAGGCCCTACAGGGCGGCACCCCAAAAAAGGTGATCGTCGTGCCCGGGCGCATCATCAACGTGGTGGTTTAATCCTATGGCCCGCATTGGCGCGCTGCTTTTGACCCTTGTGCTCGCGTCCTGCGGCTTTCAGCCTGTGCATGGGCCGAATGGCACTGGCGCGGCACTGCAGAACCGCGTGCTGGTGGACGAACCAGACGACCGTCTTGGGTTTCAATTGGTGCAGCGACTTGAAGAACGCTTGGGCCGCGCAAATGACGTCGCCTTTCGTTTGGCAGTCGACCTGCAAGTGGCCGAAGAGGCCCGTGCGATCGATCCCGAAGGCGACATTCGCCGCTTTCACTTGGTCGGGCGCGCAGCCTTTACGCTCAGTGATGCGGGATCGGGCACAGTCGTGCGCGCGGATACCATCGACAATTTTGTGGGGTATTCGGCCACGGGTACAACTGTTGCCACCCTGGCTGCGCGCCGCGATGCGCAACAACGGCTGATGACTATTCTGGCCGACGAGATCGTTTTGCGCCTGCAAGCGAGCGCGCTGTGAAGTTGTCCGCCGGGCAAACCAACAGCTATTTTGCCAAACCCGACCCGGATGCAGCTGGCATTCTCATCTTTGGCAAAGACGCGATGCGCATCGCACTGAAGCGCCAACAGGCAGTTGCTGCGCTGATCGGTCCCAATGGCGATGAGGAAATGCGCCTGACCCGAATGGCGGGCGCTGATCTACGCAAATCCCCCGCTATGCTTTTGGACGCGATCAAAGCCGTCGGCTTTTTCCCCGGCCCGCGCGTTGCATTGGTCGAGGATGCAAACGAAACACTGGCCAAAATTCTGATCGACGGGCTAAGTGAATGGGCCCCCGGTGATGCGCAGATCGTCATCACTGCCGGCGATCTCAAACCGACATCAAAGCTGCGCAAAGCATTCGAAGGGCACACAAAAGCCTACGCTGCAGCCATTTATGACAACCCGCCCACACGGGACGAAATCGAACGTGATCTTAAGGCCGCCGGGATCCCCCAACCGCCGCAAGAAGCGATGAATATGCTGAGCGATCTTGCCCGCGATCTGGAACCGGGGGATTTCCGCCAGACCCTAGCCAAAGTGGGCCTGTATAAATTGAATGACCCCGAACCACTAAGCGCCGAAGACATCACCGCCTGTGCGCCCGCCACCATTGAGGCGGCGGTAGACGATGTGCTTCTCGTAGTGGCAGACGGAAACACGGGCGAGATTGGCCCAGTCATGCAACGATTGTCCGCACAGGGCGTGAACGCCGTTACCCTGTGTATCATGGCACTTCGCCACTTCCGCAGCTTGCACCGTGCCGCCGTAGACACCAGCGGCAGGCCGCAAATCTGGGGACCCAACCGAGACAAGATGATCGCGCAGTCACGCGCATGGGGGGCAATGAAACTGGAACAGGCCTTGACGGAACTGACAGATACCGACCTCAAACTACGTTCCGCCGGTCAACACGCCCCGGCGCTTGCATTGGTCGAACGTACCTTCATCCGATTGGCAATGCTCGCGCGACGCTAGGCCGTGCTGGTTTCATTGTTCCAAAATACTCTGGGGGAGTCCGCAAGGACGGGGGCAAAGCCCCCCAAACAATGTCGTCGCGCCAACGCCCACAGGATCACCCTTCACCTGAAAACAATTCCATAACTTGCGCCTCAGTATATTGCTGGCGATTGGACTGCACGAAGCTGTAGGCATCAGGCTTAAGATCAATGAAATACTCCGCCTCGATCTCAATACCAGCAGGATCATTCAAACTGCCCATACCGATATGATATTGCCCCTGCATCGGCCCCTCTGCCGTCACGCGATAAAAAAC
>CAZJAW010000346.1:0-3143 GCA_964544035.1 uncultured Rhodobacterales bacterium | reverse complement strand
TGGTTGTATCGGTCATGCACGCTCCGGCAGTTAACTTGCCGTGCACATGGCCGAAACAGCCCAGCAAGGTCAAGTGGACAGCGCCCAGCAAGGCACCAAGTCACAAAGATGGGAAGTGGAGCGGGCGGCGAGAATCGAACTCGCGTCATTAGCTTGGAAGGCTAAGGTCTTACCACTACACAACGCCCGCGCAGTGGTGGCTGCATAAGCCACTCCCTCCGCCGGGTCAAGAATGCCACAACACTTTCAGTCATAAAAAAGGCCCGCAAGATTATGATCCTGCGGGCCAATTGTTGCTCAGGAAAGTGCGGCGTTACTGCCAGCCAACCTGATTAAAGATCTTCTGCGCGGTTGGTACGTTTTTGGCCACAGCACTTAGATCGACATCATCTGGCTTGAACATGCCCAACTCTGCAACGGATGCGCTCAGCCCTACACCGGGGACCGCCGGATATTCGTCATTCCCGGCAGAAAAATATTGCTGTGCCTGATCCGAGGCCAGGTATTCCAAAAAGCGCACCGCATTGTCGCGGTTCGGGGCATTTGCAGCCACACCGCCTCCTGACAGGTTCATATGCGCCCCAGTGGCATTTTGCGATGGGAACACCCAGCCAATTTTGGCGCGTGCTTCCGCAGACAGGCCATCAACATCAGTACGGATCGAGCGTGCAAAGTAGTAGGTGTTCGAAATCGAGATATCGCATTCTCCGGACACCAGCCCGCGCAGTTGATCTGTGTCGCCACCTTGAGGTTTCCGCGCAAAATTGTCGGTAACACCTTGTGCCCAGTTGCGCGCAGCGTCTTCGCCGACGTGTTCGATGACTGATGCCAGCAGTGTCTGTGAATACACATTGGTCGAAGACCGGTGACACACCTTACCCTTGTAGGCAGGATCAGCCAAATCGGCATAGGTTTTGGGCGGGTTGGCGACGCGATCCTTGTCATAAAAGATGATACGTGCGCGCTGGCTAAAGCCAAACCACTCGTTGTTGTCGTCTTGCAGATAACCGGGAATCCGCGCCTCTAGAACGTCACTGTCAACAGACTGCAATACGCCAGCCAACTTGGCGCGATTCAGTCGGGACGTATCGACGGTCAACAAAACATCAGCGGGCGAATTTGCGCCTTCTGCTTCCATCCGCGCGATCAATTCGTCGGCATTACCTTCGATACGGTTAATGGTGATACCCGTGGCCTTGGTGAAGTCGGAATACAGACGTTCATCCGTGTCATAGTGGCGCGAGGAATAAAGGTTCAGCTCACCTTCGGCGGTGGCGGCCATCGGGCCAAGTGCCACTGTGCCCATCAGGGCAGCGACGAGGATGATGGAAGGGCGTGACATGTCATCTCCAAATTAATTACTTACAAAAACACTCAGATACTATTTCAGAGTGAGTCGCAAGCATTCCAACTGTTTTACTCAGAATTAATTTCTACACACTAGAGGATTGCGCCTGCCCTACCCTGCGTCTGTGAAATCCACATGAATGTGGTTGCCATCCGGGTCCCAGATGTTGAACGCAGTGATGCCGAGTTCTGGCAAACCTGACTTTTTGAAAGTAACGCCATGCGCGTTTAGGCGGTCCTCAAATTCCGCACTGCCCGTTGCCGTCAGCGCAAAATGTTCCAACTTCAAGGCCGCTTCGGATCCCGCCCCGGCATCGCCGTCTACTTGGCTCATGTGCACAACGGCTGCGTCGCCCGCATAGAGCCAAGCGCCGGGAAAGCCAAAGTCAGGGCGCGCGCCGTTCTGCAGACCAAGTACATCAACATACCATGCAATCATGGTGTCCAATTGCATGGTGCGCAGGTTGACGTGGTCAAGGCGGTTAATCTTCATGGTTTTGTCCTGTTGTTATGTGTGGCCCACCATCACAGCGCCACTTGATTGGGTCAATTCTTGGGCCGCCTACTTGATACCTTCGGCGTTGATCGCGTCTGCTTGATCCAAAACCTCCGGGTAACGGTAATTCAACCCCAAAAGCTGGCGGATCGCCGGGCTGGCGGCGTCCATAAAGGATGCAGGCAGCGCTCCCGGCATATCCTCAAGCGGCTTTACCCATTTGGGGATGTAATTAATCAGAACAGCGTTGCGCTCATGATCGCTGTTGTTGGGCATAGCGCAGTGCCAAGCGGCACCAAAAAACAGCACTGTATCTCCGGGTTCGCCGGTCATGCGCGCGCAATTGGCGTAAAAACTGTCGTGCTCGTCCGGTCTGGGATAGCGCAGGTCCTTTTGCGAACCGGGTAAATAGGCTGTTGCGCCGCTTTCTTCGGTAAATGGATCGAGTACCACGGTGATCTGTGCATTCATCGGAAAGCTGGCGTTCAAGCCCATCGGATGGGTGTCCGGCGCGTGAAAATCCCAATAGGGAAAGTCGATATGGGGCTCTTGTCCCGGCCCGCCGGGAAGAATGCGGTTAGCTGCGATAGAGCCCATGATAAATTCAGTCCCCAACCAGCGCGACAACACCTCCATGATCACCGGATGCGCGGCCATTTCGGAAAACACTGCCCCCTTGGTCAGCAAATTCCACACGCGGCGCTGCAAGTTTGCGCGCCCGTCTTCCATCGCTTGCCCTTGGAAATGCGTGACCTTTTCGACCTCGGCGTTGGAATGGGCCATGATGATGGCCCGCGCATCGGCGATCTGATCCGGAGTAAACAGCCCCTTGATCTTAACTGCGCCGCCGCCCTGCGACAGCTCTTTGCAGATTGCCACGGGATCGATGGTCTTGGCGTCAACTGTCAGCATGGGATCACTCCTTTTGATTTGACGCAAACGATAGCGACTTTGCAACCGGTTGCAACGGATTTCAAAAATCAGAACCGGCTCGCCTTATGATCCGCCTTCGTATTTCGACCAATCAACTTGACGAAACTGCCAAACCGCAATCACCCCAATGCCAAAGAACAAAACCGCCCACAGCACCGCCCCCATGGACAATTCAAACAACCCCCAAAGGGCGCAGACAGCGACAGTTGCATAGCGTCGCCAAGGGCGCGCAAAGAACGCATGGTCCAGATCGATCAGTTTGCGCACAGGGCCTCCGGCAGTAGCAAAGGTAGGGTTGGACAAAAAGGTAGCCTCACGAGAACGCCCCCATCGTGCAGGCAAAGCATGCGCAGACCCAAACTGTCAA
>CAZJAW010000345.1:0-3164 GCA_964544035.1 uncultured Rhodobacterales bacterium | reverse complement strand
GAAGACGGCACGCCGCAAGGCTTTGGGCACGAGTTGTTCGCGGATGATCTGGAACGGATCGAAGACAATATGATGCGCGCCATTGATCGCGTTCCTGTTGTGGGCATGGCCGGGATCAAGCGGGTGATCAATGGTCCGATGATCTGGTCTCCGGATTCCAATGTTCTGTTTGGACCGGTGCCTGAATTGACAGGCTATTTCTGTTGCAATGGGATCATTCCCGGCTTTTCCCAATCGGGCGGCATGGGGTTGCTGGCGGCCCAATGGATCATCGAGGGCGAGACAAAATACGACATGTTCGCGTGGGACATGGCGCGGTTCGGAGCGTGGGCGTCCAAAGCCTTTACACGCGCGCGCGTGGGCGACCAATACGCCAACCGATTCAAAATCCATTTCCCAAACGAAGAACGCAGCGCAGGCCGGCCCGTGCGCACACGACCCGTGCATGACATGCAAAAAACTATGGGTGCGGTGATGGGTCTGAACTATGGTTGGGAACATCCATTGTGGTTCGCCGACACCCCAGATCAGCAGGACACTGACGGCTTTACGCGCCAGAATTGGTGGGCGCCGGTTGGCGAAGAATGCAAGATGTTGCGCGCGCGGGGCGGCATCATTGATATCTCGAACTTTGCAAAATACCGATGCGCAGGTCCGGGGGCTGAGGATTGGCTGAACGCCGTTTTTGCAAATCGCATGCCCAAAGCGGTAGGGCGATCCTGCCTGACGCCGTTGATTGGCAAACGCGGAGGCATTGCAGGCGAT
The DNA here is from genome assembly GCA_964544035.1 of uncultured Rhodobacterales bacterium. Lineage (GTDB taxonomy): Bacteria > Pseudomonadota > Alphaproteobacteria > Rhodobacterales > Rhodobacteraceae > Tateyamaria. The sequence continues at coordinate 2,399 of CAZJAW010000345.1, read as the reverse complement.
TTCACGGTGACGCGTTTGGGGCCAGAAGACTTCTGGATCATTGGCTCGGGCATGGCGGAACGCTACCATCAACGTTTCTTTAAACAGGTGCCACTACCGGAGGGCACAACTTTTGAAAGTCAGACCGAAGCCATGTGCGGCTTCAATGTCGCGGGTCCGGAAAGCCGCGCGATGTTGCAACGTCTGACAAACACGTCGCTGGCAAACGATGACTTTCCTTTTATGCGTTCGGCTTGGATCACGCTTGCCGGTATTGATGTGCTGGCGCTGCGCGTATCCTTCACAGGTGATCTTGGGTGGGAGCTGCATTGCGCTGCAAAAGATCAAGTCGCGCTCTATACGGCTCTTGTTGAAACAGGGCGCGAGATGGGCATTGGCCCCGTGGGCAGCCGTGCTTTGATGAGCCTGCGCCTTGAAAAGGGATATGGCAGTTGGGGGCGTGAATACAGCCCGGAATACTGGCCGCAAGAAGTCGGTCTGGCGCGTCTGTTGAAAATGGACAAGGATTTTCTGAACAAGCCAGCCGTTGTGGAAACGCTGTCAAATGCGCCCCGCGAAACATTGGTTTTGCTGCATCTTGATGCGGGCGACACAGAGGCGTCTGGGGCAGATGCAACGGGTGGGGAGCCTATCTTTGTGGGGGACAAAGGTGTGGGGCGCGTGACGTCCGGTGCTTATGGGTATTCCGTCGGGATGAGCTTGGCGTTGGGATACGTGAAAGATGTCGGTCCCGGCGATCGTGTTGATGTCATGGTGCTTGGGCGGGCGCACAAGGCGACAATTCTTGATGCACCACCCTTTGATGCGGACGGCGCGCGACTGCGGGGATAATGGCGTGTCAAAGGCAAAAAGGCGGTGCAAAACGCCGCCTTATTCCAATGAAGTGATCCGCAAAACAGTGATCCGGTTGCCATCGCGTTCGCGAACTTCAAAACGGAAGCCATGAAAGCTGAACACCTGACCAACAGTCGGAATCATCTGGGCTTCGTGGATGACAAGGCCTGCGATGGTGTTGGCCTCTTCGTCGGGCAGGCTCCAATCTGTGGCGCGGTTCAGATCGCGGATCGTGGTGGCGCCGTCGACAAGGTAATGCCCGTCTTCACTTTGGATGACGGGCTGGTCGGCGTCGGAATCGAATTCATCCGTGATCTCGCCGACGATCTCTTCGAGAATGTCTTCGAGCGTGATCAAACCCTGCAGCGATCCGTATTCATCCACGACCAGCGCAAAATGGCTGCGGATACGCAGAAACTGGCGCATCTGTTCGTCCAGCGTTGTGGTTTCGGGCACAAAATAGGGCGCCATCGCGACGGCCGAGATATCAAAAGACTTCAGCGCGCTTGCATCCCCCTCGGGGCCGCCCACCACATCATACATAGCGCGCAGAAGGTCTTTGGCATGGATGACGCCTGTGATATTTTCTTGCTCATCACGGTAGACGGGCAAGCGGGTGTGGCTGGATTTCAGGCACTGTTCCAAAATGGTTTTTGGATCATCATTGGCATTGACCATCTCAATGCCTGAACGGTGGAGCATGATTTCCTCAACAGTGCGATCACCAAGGTCAAGCGCGCCAAGAATACGGTCGCGGTCCTCTTTTTCGACCACACCTTCGGAGTGTCCCAGTTGCAGCGCACCCGCAATTTCTTCGCGCACGGCCATGATTTGGCTGTCAGGATCAATCTGCAGCCCAAACAGGCGCAACAAACCGCGCACCAACAGGCGCACCGCGGCCACGATGGGCGAAAATACCCGCACCACCAGTGAAATCGGGCGCGATACGAGGGCGGCGGCAGATTCGGAGTTGGTGATAGCATAGGTCTTGGGCAGGACTTCGGCAAAGACCAGCACCATAAGTGTCATCACCAACGTGGCCAAAGCCACGCCGCTTTCACCAAAGGCCCGTGTGAATAGGGCTGTGGCGAGCGATGCGGCCAGAATGTTCACGAGGTTATTGCCAAGCAGCACCGAGCCGATCAGGCGTTCGTTGTCTTCTGTGATGTCCAGTGCGCGCTGAGCGCCTTTTGATCCTTTGTCAGCCTGCGTGCGCAATTTGCCGCGTGAGGCGGCAGTCAAAGCCGTTTCAGAACCAGAAAAGAAAGCCGAGAGCACAAGCAAAAACAGGATCACCCCAGAGGTGGTCCAGAAGGCCGCGTCAAAGACAGAGGTCACATCGTCCATTCGTGATTTATCCTTTGATATGACTTGGGTTATGGGGGTGCAAAGCGGCGCAATCAAGGGAACACAGCCATGCAACATCAAGACATTGGCGAACTTGTGGGCCCTGTGCTGCTTTTTGGGGGGCCATATTCCAATGTGCAGGCGACACATGCGCTTTTGGAACGCGCGCGCAGCTTGGGCGCGACACCCATTTGTACAGGCGATGTTGTGGCCTATTG
>CAZJAW010000344.1:0-3188 GCA_964544035.1 uncultured Rhodobacterales bacterium | reverse complement strand
TTATGCCCAGATTTTGAAGGACGGGTTTCGCCCTATTCCTGCTTGGATGGGGCAAGTGGCACAAGCGGCGGACTTAGATGGCGCAAAATTGGTGCAGGACATGGACGGCCCCGAAGTGCGCGCACGGCTTCTGGAATCGGCCCGAGCCGCCAAGACCCTTGGGTTTTTGGGAACACCGGGGCTCGCCGTAGGACGTTCGGCTATTCTGGGCGCATTGCGCGCAAATGAAATGGAAGACCTGATCACGGAAGTGGCGAAGACCACCGCCTGATCAATGCGCGGTTATAGCACCCGGCCTGCCACTGCATCGAGTTTGGCGACAAGAGCCGCATCGCGCATTTCTGGCGCAGTCATCACTGCATACTCTAACGCTCGGTCACAGCCATGCGGGCAGGGTGCGCGGTTAGCACCAAGCAAGGCGGGTAGGCGGGCGACGAGGTCGCGAGCCTTGCCAGCGTTTCCTTGCAAAGTTTTAATGATTTCAGTGACATCCACCTCTCCGTGGTCGGGGTGCCAACTATCATAGTCGGTGATCATCGCAACAGATGCATAGCACAGCTCTGCCTCGCGGGCGAGCTTGGCCTCGGGCATATTGGTCATGCCGATCACATCCGCGCCCCACACTTCTCGGTACATTTTGGACTCGGCCAAAGTCGAGAATTGCGGCCCTTCCATCGCAAGGTACGTGCCGCCACTGTGCACGTTGATTCCGGCATCTTGCGCAGCATTCAGGCATGCATCTGCCAGGCGCGGACACGTTGGATGTGCGACGCTGACATGGGCGACGCAACCAGTGCCAAAGAACGACTTTTCGCGCGCAAAGGTCCTGTCAATGAATTGATCTACAATAACAAAATCACCCGGTGCCATCTCTTCTCGGAAGCTGCCACAGGCCGAGACTGCGATCACGTCCGTACACCCCAGCCGCTTTAGTGCATCGATGTTGGCGCGGTAGGGCACAGTTGTCGGGCTGTGCACATGGCCACGCCCGTGACGGGGGAGGAAGGCCATGTCGACGCCGTTAAGGCGACCGGTCAGAATATGATCCGAAGGCGCTCCCCACGGGCTGTCCACCTGAACCCATTCGGCCCCTTCCAATCCGTCGATATCATAGATGCCGGAGCCGCCGATTACGGCGATTTTTGTAGCTGTCATGGGGGCCTCTTTGAGCGTAAGTCGCGCGGGTTAAAACAGGCCAAACGGGGATGCACAAGGCGTGCACAACCTGTGCACAGCGCGTGCACCAATTTTGTGCATCACTCGCGGCGGATGATGCCTGTTATGGCAGCAGCGCCAAGGGCGGTGACGATCCAGCCCATCACGGATAAAACCCAACGTCCCCACCACAGATGCCAACCCCAAGGGCCGCGCGTCGTGGACGGCGCCCAGGCCTCGGTCTGACCAAAGTCGATGATCGGGATGACCACGTCAAAGCCATAGGCGTAGCGATTGAAGGTTTCCCAATCGCGCCCCGGCGCTTTGGATTTCCAAGCGGTCAGTGCGATGTCGGTTGTGCCATCGGGCAGGCGGTCTCCTGTCCAGACGGCGGCCGGGTGTGGGTCGGCCTCGGCAAACTTGATCCATGCCTCTGAGACAACAACCGGGGCCGCGTTTGGTGCAAAGCTGCCCTCTTCCCATGCGTAATGCGCAGGGACGATGGTGCAAAAAATGAGAAGGCCAAGGACGTACACGCTGCGAAACGGATGGTGGCCGTAACCCACCACAAGGCGCAACAGAATGTCCCAAAACGCGGCCCAAAGGTTGACCAGCGGGGCGAGGCCATTCCCCAATTGGCTGCGTTGCAAACGCGCGTTGGCGCGGCGCAGGCGCTCGCGGGTGAACAGAACACCGCGAGATTCATCATCATGCCCAGTGCGCCGCAGGAATTCGGCGTATTGAGAATAGGGCTGGGGGCGGAAATCGCCCTCAAAAAAGCTGCCGCTTTCAAGCCACCCCATCCGCGCAGGCGAGGTAGACACCGTGCCTTTGATCCGGTCATAGGTGAATCCATCCAAAAACAGATCGTCGGTCTTGGGCCAGTTATCTGGATCATCGTTCAATTCGGCCACATACGCGCCATTCAGGCTGACGCCGCCAGATGTGTGTTCGACCTTTTTCCAGACAAAGGAATGTTCGACGCGCATGGCCTGCCCGTTAAAGGCGTGGCCCTTTTCGTTGCCGATCTTGATCCTTTCGCACGTCAGTCGCCCCGAAATGCGTGACCCGGCAAGAAGGATTTCGCCAGTACTGGTGCACCCATCAAGGCGCACTGCTCCGTTCACAATGGCCCCGCCCAAAGACAGCGTTTGGCCAGAAGAGGTCGCGACAAGTGTGACATCCTGTGCATAAACCCCACCAAGGGTCGCGCCGTTGAACCGCAACTCGCCCTTCGCATAGAAAGGGGTTTTGACAAGGTCTTTTTCTTTCTGGACCCGGGGGTGCAGAAACACCCCGCCTGATATCTGCGCGTTTGTGGCGGAAATGGCGTAATCGTCCGCAGGTGTGATCTGCGCGCCGTCGCAGACAAGTTGTCCGCCAATGGTGGCGCTGTTGAGGTCTACGGTTGAAGTGGCGGTCATTGAGCTGAGAAAGACGTGGCCTTTTATCTCTGCGCCTTGTGCGTTGAGTGCTTTACCCTCGGTTGGGTTAAGTTGCGCGCCGTTGCAGTTAAGTTGCCCGCCGATGGTGGCGCTGTGGAGGTCTACGGTTGCGGTTGCGGTCATTGAGCGGAGAAAGACATTGCCTTTGATCTCTGCGCTTTGTGCGAAGAGTGCTTTACCTTCGGTTGGGTTAAGTTGCGCGCCCTCACAGGAAAGTTCCCCGCCGATGGTGGCGCTGTTGAGTTCTACGGTTGCGGTCGCGGTGATTGAGCGGAGAAAGACACTGCCTTTGATCTCTGCGCCTTGTGCGTTGAAACCTTTGAGTGTGCTGCCAATGAGGTTGAGCATTTCAAAACGCGTTTGGATCGCGTCAAATTGGCTGTCAAAATAGCAACTTATAAGTTGTGTGGCCCCTTTTGCCGTACCGTATCCAATATCCAGCATTCCGGTGATGAAGCCGCCGGACAACATCACGCCGCGACCGTCTACCGGGCATTCCTCGCACCCGCCTAAGATAAGATAGCGCAGGATATCTGCGCGGATGGTGCGTTGTGGGCTTGGTTCGGTGGGAACGTCAAAGCCAAGAAC
>CAZJAW010000343.1:0-3204 GCA_964544035.1 uncultured Rhodobacterales bacterium | reverse complement strand
GAGCAGTTTCTCGTGGTTCGGGCAGGGCTACATCTATTGGGTATTCACAGTCGAGATGCTGCTTTTCGTCATCATCGCCCTAATCTATGGCATCTTGCTGCACAAAACCAACTTTGGCCGCGCCGTCTATGCTATTGGCAACAACCCCACGGGCGCGTTGTTCAGCGGTATTCGTGTGGCGCGCGTCAAGTTTATCCTCTTCCTGCTTACGGGCCTCATGTCAGGCGTCGCGGCTGTGTGCCTGACATCGCGCCTTGGCTCCACCCGGCCAAGCATCGCAACAGGTATGGAACTGGAAGTGGTGACCATGGTTGTCCTTGGCGGCGTCAACATTTTGGGCGGTTCAGGATCAATCCCCGGCGTAGTGATTGCGGCGTTTGTCATGGGACTTGTGACATTCGGATTAGGCCTCTTGAATGTGCCGGGCATCGTCATGTCGATCTTTATTGGCTTGCTGTTGATCGGGGTGATCGCCTTGCCTCGGCTTTGGGCCAGCCTGGCCGAGCGGAGGACACAATGAGCGAACGCTATGTTTTCCGCATGCGGTTAATTCCAGGGATGGAGGCAGAATACAAACGTCGTCACGACGCGATCTGGCCCGAGTTGGTCACGTTACTGCATGAGGCGGGAGTGAGCGATTACTCAATCCATCTGGACCCCGAAACACACTTGCTGATCGGAGTTCTGATCCGCACGGAACACCACGGAATGGACGCTTTGCCCAACCATACCGTCATGCAAAAATGGTGGGCGTATATGGGCGACATCATGGAAACCCACCCGGACAATTCCCCCGTCGCGGTCCCTTTGACGCCACTATTCCACATGCCATGACCTCGCCACGCCACATTGCCGTCATCGATATCGGCAAGACCAATGCCAAACTTGCTTTGGTCGATCTGGACACTTTAAGCGAAGTCGCTGTTCTCACACGCCCTAACGTTGTCCGACCCGGCCCACCTTGGCCGCATTTCGACACCGAAAGGCATTGGGCTTTCTTGCTGGACGCGCTCGGAACCTTTCAACGCGACCACGGGGTGGATGGAATCTCGATCACCACACATGGGGCAAGTGTGGTGTTGCTGGATCAAGATGGCGCGCTGGCGGCACCGATCCTTGATTACGAGCATCCCATTCCCAAGACAATCGAGGCACAATACGACGCCATCCGACCGGAATTTACGGTCACAGGGTCGCCGCGGTTGACGGGGGGACTGAACGCCGGGGCACAATTGCACTATCAATTTACCACCGATCCCGGTTTGCACGCGCGCACCGCCCATATCATCGGCTACCCGCAATATTGGGGCCACCGCCTGACCGGGAAGCTTGCGAACGACGTAACTTCGATCGGCTGTCACACGGATCTATGGGAACCATATTCCGCGCGTTTATCCTCGTTGGTTGATTCCTTAAATATCCGAGACAAAATCGCCACCGTGCGCAAATCCAACGACGTATTGGGCAATCTTACACCGCAGATCGCACATTTGACGGGCCTGTCGCCAGACACGCCCGTAGTCTGCGGCATCCACGATTCCAACGCATCGCTTTATCCGCACCTGTTATCACAAAAAGGCGCGTTTTCCGTAGTCTCGACCGGCACTTGGGTCGTTGTGATGAGCGTTGACGGGAAAGATGTCACAATGGACGCAACGCGTGACACACTGATCAATGTGAATGCGAACGGGGGCAGCGTTCCGTCTGCCCGCTTCATGGGCGGACGAGAGTTCGAAGTCATCATGGATGGGCATGACTTTGCATTCGAAGCCACAGATGCACATAACGTGCTTGAGCAAGACCTAATGCTACTGCCTGCCGTCGCACCTGACACTGGCCCCTTCCAAGGCCAGCAGATGGCATGGCACGGCGCACCGCCACCCTATGGATCGGGCCTGCGCGCAGTCGCATTGTCTTATTATCTAGGCATGATGACCGACACGTGCTTGCGCCTGACCGGTGCGCAGGGCCCGACAATTGTCGAAGGGCCGTTCTCGACCAATCCCCATTTCCTTAACATGCTGCGCGCCGCTACAGATCGCCCGGTGCTGCACAGCACTTCGGTCACCGGAACAAGCATCGGCGCGGCACTGTTGATTGGTCAATCAGGCGGCCTTCAGCCTCCACCAGAATTCAAACCCGACGGTGACCTAGTCCCACTCGCCGCCTATGCGAAGGATTGGCGGCGGCGCGCCTCTACAATGTGACCCAAGCCGCATTGCGTTGAGACGAACGCACACAAGCATCGATAAACTGTACACCACGCAAACCATCCTGAATGGTTGGATACATAACGGCGCCGTCTGGTTCGGTCCCAGCCTTGCGCGCTGCAATGGCATCCGCAGCCTCTGAGTAGATGTTGGCAAATCCCTCAAGATATCCCTCGGGGTGACCTGCAGGAATTCGGCTGGCACGTCCAGCCGCATCCCCTGCACCAGACCCATTACGGGTGATCAAACGCTTGGGTTCGCCAAAAGGCGTGTACCACAGATAGTTCGGATCCTCCTGCGCCCATTCAAGACCGCCTTTGTCACCGTAAACACGCACACGCAAAGCGTTTTCATTGCCCGGTGCCACCTGAGAACACCACAACATGCCCTTGGCCCCACCCTCAAATCGCAGCATCACATGGCCGTTGTCGTCAACCTGCCGTCCGGGCACAAACGCATCCAGATCAGCAGCCAGACTTTCAACCCGCAAGCCGGTCACAAAACAAGCAAGGTTGTGTGCGTGCGTGCCGATATCACCCGTCGACCCACCCGCACCGGAACGGGCAGGATCGGTGCGCCACTCGGCTTGCTTAAAACTCTCGTCCTGCGTCAGCCAGTCCTGAGGGTATTCGACCTGTACCACACGAATATCGCCGATTTGCCCAGACGCGATCATCTCGCGCGCCTGACGCACCATCGGATAGCCTGTGTAATTGTGGGTCAACACAAAAAGCGCATCAGAATCCTCAGCCGCTTTTACCAGCTTCTTGGCATCCGCCAAAGTTGAGGTCAGTGGCTTGTCGCAAATCACATGAATGCCACGCTTTAAAAACTCACGCGCGGCAGCATAGTGAACGTGGTTCGGCGTCACGATCGACACCGCTTCAATCCCGTTTTTCAAACGCGCCTCGCGGATCGCCATTTGCTTGAAGTCATCGTAAGTGCGGGCCGGATCAAGCCCAAGTGCCGCACCTGAGGCGCGCGCCTTTTCTGG
>CAZJAW010000342.1:0-3213 GCA_964544035.1 uncultured Rhodobacterales bacterium | reverse complement strand
TGCCGTGACAGGGGCGGAAGTGCGCCTTGTGTCGCGTGCAAATGCCGTGCTTGGGACTACAGTGACGGATGCGCAGGGTTTTGCGCAATTTGAGGCGGGTTTGACCCGTGGGCGCGGATCGGCGGCCCCAGCACTTTTGCAAGTCGAAACTGGCGATGACTTTGTATTTTTGCCCCTAACAGATGCGGCGTTTGACCTGTCTGATCGTGGTGTCGAAGGACGACCGCCTGCCCCGCCTGTCGATGTGTTTCTGACCACGGATCGTGGCGTGTATCGACCGGGCGCAACAATTTATGCCACCGCGTTGGTGCGTGATGCGCAGGCAGCGGCGGTACCAGGGTTGCCAGTAACTGCGATATTGTCACGCCCGGATGGCGTTGAATACAGCCGCACAGTCAGTGTTGCGGGTGATGCGGGCGGGCATGTGCTGGCTTTGCCATTGGCAGACAGCGCGCCGCGTGGCACATGGCGCATCGCGATAATGGGCGATCTTGAGGCTCCGCCGCTCAGTACGACCTCGGTCTTGGTCGAGGATTTTATACCAGATCGTATCGCCGTTGAATTGAACATGGAACGCGCCGATTTGCGTTTGAACGCGCCTGCGTCCGTCGAAGTAGACGCGCGGTATCTGTTCGGTGCGCCAGGTTCTGACCTTGTGATCGAGGGGGAAATGCGCGTGCAGCGCCGTGCTGCCATCGAGGGTTGGCCGGGTTACCGATTTGGCCGTCATGACGCGCAATTCTCGCCTCAAAGCCGCTATTTTGATGGCGGGCGCACCGATGCAGATGGTCGTGCCCAAGTGGCGCTAACATGGCCTGAGGTCGAAAGCGAAGGTGTGCTTCTTGAGGCCGTTGTGCAGGTTCGAGTTTCTGACAGTGGTGGACGTCCGGTGGAGCAGACGCTGACTCGTCCTGTCGTCCCCGAGGGTGTCGTGATTGGCATCAAACCGGGTTTTGAAGACGTGCTGCCCGAAGGTGACACGGCAAACTTTGATCTTGTGGCCATTGGAGCCGAAGCCCAGCCAGTTCAGTGGACCCTGAACAAGGTCGAGACGCGCTATCAGTGGTATCAGCTTTTTGGCAATTGGAATTGGGAACCCGTGACGCGCCGCATCCGCGTGGCGCGCGGAGAGGTCACCTTGGGCACCACACCTGTCCCACTAGAGGTGGCGACCGATTGGGGTGATTACGAACTGGTCGTGGAAACGCGCGGCGGGGTTTATGCGGCCAGCTCGGTTGGGTTTGCTGCGGGCTGGTTTGGAGGAGTAGACAGTAGCGCTACGCCGGATCGGCTGGCACTGTCTTTGGATGCCGAAAGCTATGGCGTTGGCGACACTGCGCAGCTGCGTCTTGTCGCACCTTTTGATGGAGTAGCCTTGATTTCGATCTTATCCAGCGACGTGATTGCGCGCCAAGCGGTGCCAGTCAGCTCGGGCGAAACAGTGGTTCCGTTAGAGGTAAGTGCTGCGTGGGGGACGGGGGCCTATGTCACCGCGTCTGTGTTGCGAAGCGGCGCAGATGGCTTTGGCCCGACGCGCGCGTTGGGACTGGCCCATGCCAGTGTTGATCCGGGTGAAAAGGCACTAAACGTCACGATCGAGGCGCCTGACGCAGTGGACGGGCAATCGGGCAGCACTGACGTTGTGGTGCGTGTTGATGGGCTTGGCGGCGCACCGGGGTTTGTCACGCTGGCTGCCGTTGACGTGGGAATCCTGAACCTGACGCGCTTTGAGACACCTGATCCCCAAGGTCACTATTTTGGTCAACGTCGTCTAGGGGTCGAACTACGCGACGTTTACGGGCGGTTGATCGACGCCAGCAATGGGGCACTGGGAACGGTACGGTCAGGTGGCGATGCCACGCGCGCGATAGAACGATCAGGTCCACCCCCAACTGAGGCAGTGATGGCAGCATTCTCTGGCCCTGTTAAAGTCGGCGCTGATGGAACGGCAGTCGTCACGGTGCCGCGCCCGAACTTCAACGGCGCGATAAGGCTAATGGCGGTTGCATGGTCAGAGACGGGTGTTGGGCAAGACTCGCAAGACATGCTGGCCCGCGATCCGGTGGTGATCTCTGCTGCATTGCCTCGGTTTCTTGCGCCGGGGGATACCAGTCGAGTCATGCTGGAGTTTACCCATGCAAGTGGTGCGGCTGGTGCGATGCTGCTGAGCGCCAACGCCACAGGGTTGGACCTTGGCACAGCGCCAGCGCAGATTGAACTAGGCGATGGTGGCACTGTGCGCCTATCGCTGCCGATCACTGCCGAAGCATCGGGCGATCATCGCATCGAGGTGGCATTGACCACACCGGATGGCGCGGTTCTGCGAAAAGAGCTAACCCTTGGCGTGCGTGCCAATGATCCGGTCACTGCCACTACGCGTCGTTTTACGTTGGGCGCGGGCGAAGTGCTGACATTTGACGACAATGTCTTTGCTAATCTGCATCCCGATACGGCGCATGCAACTCTGGCAGTCGGACCACTCGCGCGGTTCGATATGCCGGGGCTGTTGCGCCAACTTGATCGCTATCCCTACAGCTGTACTGAGCAGGTGACTTCGGCTGCTTTGCCGCTGCTTTATGCATCGCAAACTGCCCAGGCCGCCGGGATCGACGGTGTGTCCGCGCGCATTGATGCCGCCATTACCCAAGTGTTAACGCGGCAAGCAGCTAACGGTGGGTTTGGTCTGTGGGCTGCGCAATCAGGTGACTTCTGGCTCGATGCTTATGTCACCGACTTTCTGACGCGTGCGCAGCAACAGGGTTATGACGTGCCTGCGGGACCTGTTCGCTCTGCACTTGATAACCTGCGCAATCGGATCAACTTTGCGCCAGACTTCGATGAGGGGGGCGAAGACATTGCCTATGCCCTCATGGTTCTGGCACGCAACGGGGCCGCGTCGATTGGCGATCTGCGCTACTATGCGGATACGAAAGCCGAGGCGTTTTCGACACCTTTGGCCCGCGCGCAACTTGGTGCTGCATTGGCAAGTTATGGTGAACAGACCCGTGCGGACGGCATGTTCGTATCGGCGCAGGAGTTAGCCTTCGCACAACCGGGTGTGCAATCCGGGTGGCGTGACGATTTTGGCACGCCTCTGCGGGATGTTGCAGGCTTGCTGCATCTGGCGGCAGAAGCGGGTAGCCAAGCTGTCGACCGCACGGCTTTGGTTGCTGGGATCACTGGACAGTCCGGGCGCTATTCCACGCAAGAGGC
>CAZJAW010000341.1:0-3222 GCA_964544035.1 uncultured Rhodobacterales bacterium | reverse complement strand
TATCAAGGACGGATAGATCAAAGAGCGAAAAGAAACTCATCAGCCTTACTCCGCCGCTTGTGGTTTAGGTGTGCGGGCGCGACGCAAAGCGAGGAACATGCGTTCAAGCGGCATCCGCACCATGTTGTCGAGCGCGCCTGTAAACAGGATCACCAACGCCTGAATAACGACGATCAGTTCACGCGGGATCGAAGTCCACAGCGCCAACTCAGCCCCACCTTGATACAGAAAGCCGAACAGTATTGCCGCGAGAAACACGCCGAAGGGATGACTGCGTCCCATCAGTGCCACAGCAATGCCGATGAACCCGGCACCTTCGACGGCGTTAAGGACCAGTCGCTCGGCTTCGCCCATGACGTTGTTGATGGCCATCATGCCCGCAAGGCCACCTGAAATCACCATGGCAATCATGGTGATCCGCACAGATCCAATGCCTGCATAGCGCGCTGCGCGCTGGGATTTGCCGTAGGAGCGGATTTCAAGACCCAACGGGGTCCGCCAGATCAGCAGCCAAACAAGGACACAGGCGATCATGGCAATAATCAGCGACACATTTGCGGGGGCGTTCTTGGAAAAGGCTATTCCAAAAGGGGCAAGCAATTCACTTAAGTTGGGCAGATGCACTGCCTCGGGAAAACGCGCTGTGGCGGGATCCATGGCACCTGCTGGGCGCAGCAGGCTGACCAGTACGTAATTCAAAACAGCGGCTGCGATAAAGTTAAACATAATCGTGGTGATCACGATGTGGCTGCCGCGCTTGGCCTGCAAGTAGGCCGGAATGGCTGCCCAAAGTGCGCCAAACAGGGCCGAGGCGATAATCGCGGCCAGAATCGCAATGGTCCAGTGTGGCCACGGGATGAACAGGCACACAAGCGCGACACCAAGCCCACCCAGCATTGCCTGACCTTCACCGCCAATGTTGAACAGCCCGGCATGAAAGGCGACAGAAACCGCCAGCCCGGTGAACATAAAGTTTGTCGTGTAATAGAGCGTGTAGCCCCAACCATAGGTCGACCCCAAAGCGCCAGTCACCATCAATTCGACGGCGGCGATCGGGTCTTCTCCGATGGCGAGGATCACAAGCGCTGACAGGATGGCGGCCAGTAGCAGCGAGATCAGTGGGACAAGGACCACTTCGGCCCATTTGGGCATGACGTCCACGTTAGTTATCCTCTGCTTCAAAGCCTGAGAATGCGGGCTGGCCGCCGACGAGCGATGTGATGATTTGTGTATAGGGCACGCGCCAGTCATCCAAACTCAGGTTGTCGCTTCCGCCTGTGTGGTAAATCCATAAGCCCGCCATAAAGCAGCGAAACGAATCTTGCGGTTGTCCGCCTTCAGCGCTGTGCACGGCCAACAAAACGTCCGTGTCCGCGAAACGGTGCCGCGAGATGTCACAAGGGGCGCCCATTGTCGCGAGCCGCGATACGGACACTGCCAAAGGTTCCGGCATGGCACCGGTGAGCTTTTCCGTTGCTATACCGCTTTGTAGCAAGCCAACACCCGAACGGAAGTCATACCGGGAGGCGCGCCGTTCTCCCGAGGTGCGCGTGGCCAGCAAAGCAAATGTATTGGCAAGGTTGAAGATCGCGGTTTGCTGTTGTTCGTTTTCGACGTTTACAGCGATATCAAAACGGTCAAACTGCTGTTGCGCCATTGCTGAAGGGGCAAGGAACAATAAGTAAATCAATGTGTGAGCAATGTATTTCATGCCGCTTCTCCGCTGACGCCGGCCATTAACAGGCCCAGTTCTTTTTCATCTGTTTGTGCAGGGTCCCGTTCGCCCATGATGCGTCCGTCAAACATGACGGCGACGCGGTCGGCAAGGCTTAGAATTTCTTCCAGCTCGACCGAAACCAACAAAATCGCCTTACCTTGATCACGCAGGGCAACAATTTGTTGGTGAATGAACTCGATCGCCCCAATATCAACACCGCGCGTCGGTTGCCCAATCAGCAGCAAGTCTGGATTGCGTTCAATCTCGCGGGCGAGAACGATCTTTTGTTGGTTCCCCCCCGAGAAGTTCTTAGCCTCTAGATGGGGGTGTGGCGGACGTACGTCAAAGCGGTCCATCTTGGCTTGGGTCTCGGCTTTGATGGCGGCGTTGTTGGTCAGGATGCCTTTTAGATAACTGGGGTCGCGGTGATACCCAAAGGCAGTGTTTTCCCACGCGCCAAAGTCCATAATCAGCCCTTCGCGTTGCCGATCTTCGGGCACGTGGGCAATGCCGCGTGCGCGACGGGATCGCCCATCCGAGTTCTTACCTGTCAAATCGATTTGTTGACCGTTCAGTGTGATAGAACCGGTGCCAGTCGCGTATCCGCCTAACACCTCAAGCAATTCGGATTGGCCGTTTCCAGCCACGCCTGCTATGCCCAATATTTCGCCCGCCCGGACTTGCAAATCGATACCGCGCAGGCGTTCAACTTTCTGTTCATCAACGACACGCAAACCTTTGATATCCAAGACAACGTCGCCGGGCGTTGCGGGTACTTTGTCGACACGCAACAGGACTTTGCGACCCACCATCAGCTCGGCCAGTTCCTCGGGTGAGGTTTCAGTTGTTTTAACCGTCGCTGTCATCTCGCCGCGGCGCATGACGCTGACGGTGTCGGTGGTATCCATGATCTCACGCAGCTTGTGAGTGATCAAAATGATGGTTTTGCCTTCGGCGCGCAAACGCCCAAGGATACGAAACAACTGGTCTGCTTCAGCAGGGGTCAGCACGCCAGTTGGCTCGTCCAAAATCAGAATGTCAGCCTGACGATATAGCGCTTTCAGGATTTCAACGCGTTGTTGCATGCCGACGCCAATGTCTTCGATCAAGGCGTCAGGATCGACGTTTAGTTCGTATTCAGCGGCCAGATCGACCAGCGATTTGCGGGCCTTGGCAAGCGAGGGTTTGAGAAACCCACCATCTTCAGCACCAAGGATGATATTTTCAAGGACAGTAAAGTTTTCGACCAGTTTGAAGTGCTGGAACACCATGCCGATGCCTGCGGAAATCGCGGCTTGGCTGTCTGGAATTTCGGTCTTTTTCCCGGCAATAAAAATCTCGCCAGCATCTGCTTTGTAAAAGCCATAGAGGATCGACATGAGTGTGGACTTGCCCGCGCCGTTTTCTCCGATAATGCCGTGGATTGTGCCAGGCATCACGCGGATCGAGATGTCTTTGTTGGCCTGCACAGGGCCGAAGGCTTTGGAAATGCCTTTGAGTTCAAT
>CAZJAW010000340.1:0-3223 GCA_964544035.1 uncultured Rhodobacterales bacterium | reverse complement strand
CCACCTTGCTGCGCTGTGACTGTGCCAGCGTTGACGATCGCCACAAAGCGATTGTCCAGCAGGCTGGCCGTCCCGCTGGCCCCCAAAATATTAGGGAGCGTTTTGACATAACGCACCTCGGCGTCTTTGAAGGCGAAGCCAACATAAACGGTGGGACGCGCGTTGGGTTGACCGCGCAGGACCAAATCCAAATCGTGTAGGCTGCCTGCCAAGACATTGTCGGCAATCCATTTGCGCGTTTTGACCACCAAAGCTTCGGGCCATAGTTCCAGAACGCGCTCAGGTGAAATCGCATCAAGGCGACCATCCACGGAATAACTCCACCCCTCAGGTGCTGCTTCCAGGGAGCCTTCGACTTGTAAGAGGTGCCCCTGATCGCGCAACAACGCCTGCCCCACATCCAAGCGGAATGGTTTCAGCTTCATGCGGAAATCCATTTCCGCAGACTCAAGACCGACCGCTTCGGGGTACACACTGTTCGGATTGGCGCTTAGACCGTTAGCGCTGAATTGGCCCACAATGTCCTTAAGCCGTCCGTCGTCGTCGACGCCCAGCACCGTTTGCCCTTCGATGCGCCCTTTTACCCAAGCACTTTCGACAGACAATTCGTCAAAGGTCAGCACACGTTCTTGGGGGTCATAGGTGAAATAACTACGTGCGTTGTCAAACGGTACGGGCTTTGTGGCATCGGTGGGTTGGATCACGCCTGCTGCGATACTGAGGGTCGCGTTAAGAGGAGCAATACTGCCATCAGCATGCACGCCACCGCGCAAGGACCCTGAAATAGGGGCGCGTAACACTTCAAGCCATTCAAAAGGTGGGGCCAGCGTTGCAATGTCGCCCGCTGCGATATCTTCGACTGTCGCCCCAAACGTCGCCGCAGAGGATCCAATGTTACTTTCGTAACTCGCCTGAAGAGTGGCCACGTCCTGCCCACCACTCAGCAATGCCAAATCTGAGCTGATGCGCAGCGTGTCTTCCTCACGCGTAAGCTGCATCCGCCCGCCGTCGATTGTCCAAACTCTGTCTGCGCGTCTGTCTTCTACCCGTAAGTTGAGCGACTGCAGGTCGACATCGCGCAGGCTGGACAGTCCGGGGCGCTCAAAAACCGCATCGATACGTTCAATCAGTTGCGCCAGCGAATCCGCGCGCTCAGAAGGTGCCGAAAGGTCAAATCCACCAGAGAGTGAAAACGACCCATCTGCGTCCCGTATCAGTTTTGCAAATATCCCAACAAAACTGATTTCGCTGACCCGAACTTCACCTTGCAGCAATTCCGGGAGCGATACACCCGCACGCAAAGCCCCAAACGCGGCAATTTCCGCGCCCGTTTCCGTGAACAGGCGCACGTCTGTCATCCGAACACTGGGCGTCTGGCCTTCGGTCAAAGCCACTTCCAGTTTGTCGAACTGTACCGACGACGCCCCCAACACTTCAGCAGCGCGCACTTCCACTTCTGTACGCAGCCAGTCTGGAACGGGAACGGCGCGCCCGATAACGACATATATTACGATGCCCAGCAGCGCTGTCAGGATCAGCGTGACACAAACACTGAACGCGCGCCCCAGCGAGCGCAGAAGCGAGCGCGCTACATTTGGTGCCGTCGGTGTCGGTTCTGCGCTTGTCATGTCTTTATTCTTGTCTGTCCTGACCTATCATGCCAGTCACAACTTTCCTAGTTATGATCCAAAAGGCGAAATTTCATGCTTGATATTGCAACTCCAGTTCCAGATTTCACCTTACCAACCGGCGAAGGCCACAATGTGACGCTATCTGGCCTCAAAGGTGCGCCTGTGGTTCTGTTCTTTTACCCCCGCGATGACACGCCCGGTTGCACAAAAGAATCTATCGCCTTTTCGGCGCATCTGGATGCATTCAAAGCGGCTGGTGCACATGTATTTGGTGTCTCCAAAGATTCAGTTGCGAGCCATGCAAAATTCGCCACCAAGAAAGACCTGAGCGTACCGCTCTTGTCAGACGAGCATGGTACAGTCTGTGAAACGCTCGGCGTGTGGAAAGAAAAGAACATGTACGGCAAAAAGTACATGGGAATTGAGCGCACAACGTATCTTATTGATGCAAACGGCAATGTGGCGATGGTTTGGCCCAAGGTCAAAGTGGATGGCCATGTCGAGGCTGTGCTTGCCGCTGTGCAAGCTCTGTGATGCGCCCCCTCGCGCAGATGGCAGAGGCTGTGCTGCGCACGGCTGACGGACGCGAAAAGACGGCCCTTTCTCGCAAACTGGCCGCTGAATGGAAAGCGGCACGCGCAGATGGCGCACGCCCCGAAATCGGGCACGCCGATCCGCCAATGCACCCCGCCCGCCCGGCGCAGCCCGAGTTGCTGAGCCCCCGCGATGTGCCACGTCGCCGTCCCGGCAGCCCCGAGGGACGCATCGCGCTGTTGCATGCCGTGGCCCACATAGAACTGAACGCTGTTGATCTGCATTGGGACATCATCGCGCGTTTTACGGACGTGGCAATGCCGATGGGTTTTTACGATGACTGGGTCAAGGCCGCCGACGAAGAATCTAAACATTTCAATCTGATGTGCGATTGTCTTGAGGCAGAGGGCAGCCATTACGGCGCATTGCCTGCCCACGCCGGCATGTGGCGCGCAGCCGAAGACACGGCGACCGACTTTATGGGCCGATTGGCTGTCGTGCCCATGGTCCTGGAAGCACGCGGGCTGGATGTGACACCCGGCATGATTAAGGTTTTCCAGAACGCCAAGGCCGAGCAAGCCGTTGCAGCTCTTGAAACCATCTATGCCGAAGAAGTGGCCCATGTGGCCTATGGCTCGAAGTGGTTTCACTTTCTGTGTGGTCGTCACGAGCAAGATCCAAAAGAAGCCTTTCACACACTGGTTCAGCGCTATTTTCACAGTCCACTCAAACCACCCTTCAACGAAGAGAAGCGTGCAGAAGCTGGTCTGCCCCCTGATTTTTATTGGCCTTTGGCCGTAGCAGACTGATCCGTATAGCTTTTTGTGCGCGAAAATCCGCGCATAAGTTGCAAAATCAACATGCTTTAGCCCTGAAACAGCGATGAGGCTTGCCGTGCGCGAACCTCCCCCTTATTGAGGTCTACGGGGTTAAGCGTTGGGGACGCGTAACCTTGAACTGGGACGGGACAAGGAACGAGCGCAGTGCGAACACGCCTCGGCATAAAAATTCATGGGCTTTTGGAATACTATTTTCCGGAACGCCGGGTCTTTCTGAAA
>CAZJAW010000339.1:0-3241 GCA_964544035.1 uncultured Rhodobacterales bacterium | reverse complement strand
CTCATTGTATTAAAACCTTATTTAAAAATATGTTGCAAAAAATCATTCAATAAATAGTAGGTACATCATGGTCAGAACTGGAGATTAATCAAGCGTCTTAATAGTGATTCGTCACCCTGAAACCGCAAGGCACATATCATACAATCAAAGGGTGCAAAACGTCCGTTCCCGCCAGCTACCGCCGATCCAAAATGCGTACGGCTTTTCCTTCTGAGCGTGCCACACCGCCGACATCTGCCACATCCACATTTACAGATATCCCAATCACTTGCTTGATCTGTGCTGCTAATACGCGGCTGGCCGCGTCTGGATCGCAGGTTGCATCAGCGACTTCACACAGCACTCGCATCTGGTCCATACGGTCGGGTTTGGTCAGTTCGATCTGGAAATGCGGGGCAAGGCCGGGAGTGGCCATGATCGCTTCTTCGATTTGTGTGGGGAAAACATTGACCCCGCGCAAGATAATCATGTCGTCCGAGCGGCCCGTGACTTTCTCCATCCGGCGCATAGAACGCGCGGTACCGGGCAGCAGCCGTGTCAGGTCGCGGGTGCGATAACGGATGATGGGGAAGGCCTCTTTGGTGAGGGATGTGAACACCAGCTCGCCAAACTCGCCGTCGGCGACAGGGGCACCTGTTTCGGGGTCAATGATTTCAGGGTAAAAATGGTCTTCCCAGATGTGCAGCCCGTCTTTGGTTTCAACACATTCCATTGAGACGCCTGGCCCGATGACTTCGCTCAGGCCATAGATGTCGACGGCGTGCATATCGAAGGCGGTTTCTATTTCGCGCCGCATGGCGTTGGTCCAGGGTTCAGCGCCGAAGATGCCGACTTGAAGCGAGCTGTCGCGGGGGTCGATCCCTTGGGCATTGAATTCATCAAGGATCGACAATGCGTAAGAGGGTGTGACTGTGATCCCCTTGGGTTGGAAGTCAGTGATCAAGCGGACTTGGCGCGGGGTCATGCCGCCCGATATCGGCACAGTCGTCAGCCCCAGCGCATCGGCGCCGAGGTGAATGCCAAGCCCGCCCGTGAACAGTCCATAGCCATAGGCGTTGTGCAACAAGTCTCCGGGTGCCATGCCGGCGGCGCGTAAGGATCGCGCGACCACGCTGCCCCAATGTTTGAGGTCGTTGTCTGTGTAGCCGACGACAGTGGGTTGGCCCGTTGTGCCAGAAGAGGCGTGGATGCGCGCCACTTGGTCGCGCGGGACAGCGAACATACCGAACGGATAGTTGTCGCGTAGATCCTGTTTCACAGTGAAGGGAAATTTAGCGAGGTCCGCCAAGGTTGTCAGATCATTTGGATGTACGCCTGCTGCGTCGAAAGCGGCCGTGTAGTGGGGCACATTGGCATAGGCGTGGGCCAAGGTCTTGCGCATGCGTTTGACTTGTAACGCTTCGATTTCGTCACGGCTCGCGATTTCTATAGGGTCTAAGGTGGCGCGGGGCGGTGTCAGGTCTTTCATGCGGTGTCCTCGTCAAAATGCTGCCCCTTAATCGTACGCGATTGGCCGCGAAAGAGTGCGATTTTGTCGCCTGCCGTGTTCGTTACCACCACGTCATAGGTTCCGGAGCGCCCAACCCGCGCGACTTCGGTTGCCGTTGCGGTCAGGGTGTCGTTTGCCGCGCCGGGCGCAAGATAGGTGATCTGGTTGGATTGGGCGACGGTCAAGGCGTTGTAGGTATTGCAGGCAAAAGCAAAGGCGCTGTCAGCCAGCGTAAAGATCATGCCTCCGTGGCACATGCCATGCCCGTTCAGCATATCGTCGCGAACTGGCATGCTGAGCGTTGCGGTGCCGGGGCCGACCGCGTCGATGCGCATACCCAAGGCTTGGCTGGCGCGGTCATGTGCCCACATGAGATCTGAACAGGCGCGTGCCCTGTCTTGCGGTGTCATCTACGCGCCTCCCTCACGTTTATGTTTCCGATTTTTGCAATGTTGCCCGCATTTGGTAACATGTTCAAGCGTTGCGCTTATCTTGCCCTTGAATTTTTGGCGTAGCCGCGCGAGACTTCTGTAATGACATTTCACACGCCACCGCCTTCGAATTCGCGCGATATGCCCAGCTTGCAAGTGGCGTTTCACCGCACGGAACTGGCTGTAATCCTATCGCTTTATGGGCGGATGGTGGCTGCGGGAGAATGGCGCGACTACGGGATATCCTGCTTGCGCGAAGTCGCGGTGTTTTCGGTATTTCGTCGAACTGCAGAGAACCCGTTGTACCGCATTGAAAAACGCCCAAAGCTGCGCGGCAAGCAAGGGATGTACGCCGTGATCGGAATCGATGGGCAGGTGCTGCGCCGTGGGCAGGACCTGAAGACGGTTCTGCGTGTGCTGGAACGCAAGTTGATCCGCGCGGTGGAATGATCCAAAGGACCGCTGGCGCGGACACGATTCATTTTTTGCCGATGAAGGGGTGCTTCAAAATTTCCTGTGACGAATGTCGCTTAGAGCCGCTTGTGGCTTGTGACGTCCCCACCGCCTTTTTCGGCGATGCGTAAACAAGCGGGGGCGATGGGTTCTTCGACTACACGCATATGGAAGGCATTGGCGTGGATCATCGTCGTGGGTGTTGTGACAAGGGCCACGTGGCCTTTCCAGAACAACAGATCGCCGGGTTGATGGGCGCTGCCTTTGGGCTGAGCCGTGCCTGTTTCCGTTTCTTGCATATCACTGTCGCCGGGGCAGGGATGCCCGGCGGTGGTAAGCGCGATTTGTACAAGGCCGGAACAGTCTATGCCTGCGCGGGTGTTGCCGCCCCAAAGGTAGGGAGTGCCTAGGAACAAGCGCGCGGTTGAGATGGCATCAGATGGTTTAGCGGGCAACGGGGTCAGTTGCGCCTTAGGGATATGCCCAAGCTCAGTTTCTATAAAATCGTCGCTTTCGTTGCGTGCTGTTACCTTGGCCCCAAAGCTGAACGCCGCGGTTTCTGGTTCTTTGATTGAGGCGCGGCGATAGGCGTGTGCCGCGGGAACGTCGACGCGGTGTGTGGGTACGGATGAGGTACCGATGCAACGCGCGGGGACAAAGCCGATATAGCCGTCTTGGGCCGCTGTTACATAAGCGTGTGTATCGTCTTCGCCCAGCACGGTCACTTCGGCTCCGGCCAGCAACTGGCGATCACGCGCACCAGAGGGTGTGCGGCACAGATCGACATGGGGCCAAAGGATTCGCCCCGGACGATCCACTCCGAGATAGTCCGGGTTGGGCGTGCGGCGTGGGTCGCTCATAGATTAAG
>CAZJAW010000338.1:0-3243 GCA_964544035.1 uncultured Rhodobacterales bacterium | reverse complement strand
TCACAGCGTCGCCATCAAGGTTGCCCCAGGCGGTGTGCAAAACAGCGCGCCCTTCGGTTTCATTGATCTTTTCGCCTGCAAACATCGCGGCGCGGCGCGTAGCAACCCCTGCCGCCTCGGCCAATTTTAGCAAAGCATCACGAGTGTCCGCGTCGATATTGGTCTTGGCGTAATCAAAGCGCATGTGCTGGGTTTGCACCGCAAAGTCATCGGCCCGCGTCTCATCGAACAAGTCAATAATCTTGCGATCCGCGACCTGCGCGGCTTTGTTCTTTAGTTCATTCCACATGGGGTCACTCCGCCCAATGGACAGTCAGACCATCCAATACAGCCCGAATAGGGGCTTGTTCTGCATCCAGGTTACGCGCGTTTTCAAGTGCTTGGCGCTTTTCATCGCCATAGATCACCAAATGCTTGGACATTGCACCGCCAAGGGCGGGGCCGGAAAATGAAATGCGCGGCTCTTGCCCTTCGACCGAGACAGGCACCACAAGCGGCGCGTCATCAGCCAACATCGCAGCCAAACCAACCGCACCCGGAAACAAAGATGCAGTGTGCATGTCCGCGCCCATGCCCAACAGCAACAAGGAGATCGGCATCTTGTTGGCCAGTTGAGCAGACAGCACCGGGGCGGCTGTGTCCGGGGTATGGTCGTCCATATGGAACGGTACAAACTGTGCGGCCTTGGCGCGGTCTACAAACAAGCGTTCGCGCAGCAATTTGGC
The DNA here is from genome assembly GCA_964544035.1 of uncultured Rhodobacterales bacterium. GTDB lineage: Bacteria > Pseudomonadota > Alphaproteobacteria > Rhodobacterales > Rhodobacteraceae > Tateyamaria. Next base: position 2,518 of record CAZJAW010000338.1, on the reverse strand, counting down.
GTTCGATCGATCATGATCAGAGGGCACCCAGCGTTCATCGCTCAGCATCACATGCACACGCGCCCAGTCCAGATCAGCAGCACACAGGCTATCAAATATCGGTCCCGGCGTTGTCCCACCAGGCACAACAAAAGACACGGTTTCTTGGCTCAACAGCGCGTTCTTCAACGCACTGGCCAGCACATCCGCCAGCCCCATGGCAAGCATTTCGCGGTCAGGGTATTCTTGGATTTTCATGGTGTCACCTTTCGCCAGACCCGCGTGTCGCGCGCCAGCAATTGTACGGCGTCCACTGGGCCTTCGCTACTGCTGTCATAGGTTTTGGGTACGTCGCCGCGTGTGTGCCAGCCATTGATAATGGGATCGGTCCAGGCCCAAGCAGCCTCGACCTCATCGCCGCGCATAAACAGTGTTTGGTTGCCGCGGATCACATCCATGATCAAGCGTTCGTAAGCATCGGTTTGATCGGCGCCCGATTCTTCCAACGCGTCGGCAAATGACATATCCAACGGCACATCGATCAGGCGCATACCACCCGGCCCCGGTTCTTTGATGGTGACGCCCAGCGTCATGCCTTCGTTGGGTTGCAAACGGATCGACAGCACATTGCGGTGATCTTCTTGTTCGCCAAAAATCGAGTGGTTGAGTTCTTTGAACACCACATGGATTTCTGAACACCGCGCCTTGAGACGTTTGCCTGTGCGCAGATAAAACGGTGTGCCCGCCCAACGCCAGTTGCTCACGCCGATTTTCATAGCGATGTAGCTTTCGGTGCGCGATCGCGGATCATTTACTTCTTCGCGGAAGCTTGGACCCTCTTCGCCTGCGTCGTATTGGCCGCGCACAATATGGTGCGGTTCAACATCATCAAGCGCGCGGATAACTTTTAGCTTTTCATCGCGTACAGCGTCGGGATCGAATTTGCTTGGCGGCTCCATCGCGATCAGGCACAGCAACTGCATCAGGTGGTTTTGCACCATATCCCGCATTGCGCCGGATTTATCGTAGTATTCGCCCCTGCCCCCGACGCCGACAGTTTCAGCGACAGTGATTTGGATGTGGTCGACATACTGGCTGTTCCACAAAGGCTCGAACAGCATGTTGCCAAAGCGCACAGCCATTAGGTTTTGCACCGTCTCTTTGCCCAAATAATGGTCGATGCGATAAATCTGTTTTTCGTCAAAGTAGGCAGCAAGATCGCGGTTGAGTTCTTTGGCTGTGGCCAAATCGCGCCCAAAGGGTTTTTCCACCACGATACGGCTGTCTTCCTTGGTGAGGCCGTGCAGGTTCAACCGTTCTGCCAAGTCGCCAAACAAGCTCGGAGCGACCGAGAAGTAAAACGCACGCACCATGCCATCGCGCATCAGTTCAGTCAGTTCACTCCAACCCTTTTCGCCACGCGCATCAATAGAGACGTAATTTAAACGTTCCAGAAATGCGGCAAGGTTTTCAGTGTCGTTCGCAAGATCGCCACCAAATTCGACAATCGCTTCGCCCACAAGGTCGCGATAGCCTTTTGCGTCCATATCAGCGCGCGCAGCACCGACCACACATGCCTCGGGCGGCATCTGCCCTGCACAGAACCTGCGGAACAGACCGGGCAGAATTTTACGGCGGGCCAGATCACCCGTCCCCCCAAAAATGACCAGATCGAATGGATCGACTGGAATGACGCGCGACACCATAACATGTGCTCCTAAATGTTTGCGCAAACATACCTGATTCATCGGCGTACTCAACGGCGAAACGGAGCTTGCGCATTCTGCATTTACGGGAATATCACAAAGCTGTCAGAACACCATGGATTGCCTTTCGCCAATCTTAGGCACCACATATGTCCCATGTTGAAAATCAGTTCGCGTAACAAATGGATCGGAATTTATGAAAGACCTCGCTAACTTAGGTAAATTCCAGGACCCTGATGTGACCGCCACAGGCGAGGCACGTGCGCGTGTTGCTCTTAGCAATCCCGAGACGCTGTGGTTTAACACCGGCACGCTATGCAACATCACCTGCGTCAATTGTTACATCGAAAGTTCGCCTACAAATGATGCACTTGTCTATCTGACAGCAGATGAGGTGAGCGACTACCTAGACCAGCTTGACGCGCGCAAATGGAACGTGCGCGAAATTGCCTTTACGGGCGGTGAACCTTTTATGAACCCGGCCTGCCTTGAGATGCTGGAACGTAGCTTGGCACGTGGGTATGATGTGTTGGTGCTGACAAATGCGATGGCACCGATGATGCGCCCCAAAACCAAGGCTGGGATTGCAGATTTGGTGGCCCGATATGGCACCAAGATCACCTTTCGGATCAGTCTGGACCACCACGCAGCGGTTGTGCATGACACGGAACGCGGTGTGGGTGCCTTTGAAAAGACGATGCGAGGCATGGAATGGTTGGCCTCTGTGGGTGCGCGCATGGCTGTCGCCGGTCGCATCGAAATGGCCGAAAGCGAAGACGAGGCGCGCGCAGGATATGGCGCACTGTTTGCCGCCCGCGGCTGGGACATTGACG
>CAZJAW010000337.1:0-3261 GCA_964544035.1 uncultured Rhodobacterales bacterium | reverse complement strand
GGCGGCGTGCACGGGGTGCTGACCAAAGTAGTGGCCGCATCACTGCTATTGCACACTCTGGGCGCACTGAAACACCACCTGATCGACAAGGATACCACCTTTCGGCGGATGTGGTTTGGCACAGCAGTTGTGCCGGAAACACTGCATGACCATCAACATAGCAAACCCATCGCCCTTGCACTTATGCTCTGGGCCGCCGCCCTTTCAATTGGGGCCAGCTACGGCGTCTACGCTCCGCACGGGCCAGAACCGCAAACGACAGCGCTGGAAGAGGTAAAATCAGAATGGCAGGTGCAAAACGGCACCCTCAGCATGACCGTCATGCAGTTCGGGTCCAACGTCACCGGCACGTTTCAAAATTGGACAGCAGACATCAGCTTTGATGAAACCATTCGCAACGAAACGGCAGGTCGCGTTGATGTCACCATCGACATTGCTTCGCTCACCCTCGGGTCAGCTACGGCGCAGGCCATGGGGCCAGATTTTTTCGACTCTGCGACCTTTCCGACAGCGCAATTTACGGCCGACCTAAATCCTGTGGTCGATGGGTACGAGGCTGTAGGCACGTTGACGCTGAAGGATCGAACTGTACCTGTCACCCTCCCTTTCAGTCTTTCGCTGACGGATGGCATTGCACAAATGAACGGGTCCGCCGCCCTTGATCGACGGGATTTTGGGATTGGCGACAATATGAAGGACGAAAGCAGCCTGAAATTTAACGTATCCGTCAAGATCGAACTGGAGGCTATGCGCAGCCCAGCCACAAATTAGCACCCCTAATTTGGCCCAAGTCCATCCTTACGCATAGCCGCCAATTTGGAAGAAAGGTCTCAAACGCACCCGAAGTGGCGCGACCTCACTAAACACAAAAAGGCCGCGCGAGAAAGCGCGGCCTTTGCGTTTGAAGCAGTTGATGCCTTACTTAACTTTGGCAGCTTCAAGCGAAATCTGCACTTCGACTTCATCGCTGACTGCCGGCGCAAATGCACCCAAACCAAAATCCGAACGCAACAAAGTCGTCTTGGCGTTAAATCCAGCCCAAACATCGCCGTTAAACGGATGTTTCCCTGATTGGTTCAGCACCGTATCAAGAACTACGGACTTCGTAATGTCGTTCATGGTCAGATCACCGGTGATAAGTGCGGTGTCATCCCCAGTGACCTCAATCGAGGTCGAGGTAAACGTCACGCGATCTTCCTCTGTTGCGCCAAAAAAATCGTCGGACAAGAAATGCCCTTCACGCGCTTCCCAGCCGGTGAACATGGATCTCGTGGCGATCGAGACAGAGACGCTGGAATTTGCGGGATTCGCTTCATCAAATGTGATGTTGCCCTCAAAGCCGGAAAACATCCCAAAGGTGGTCGAAAAGCCAAGGTGGTTGTAAGAAAACAGCACCTGACTATGGCTGGAATCAACGGTGTATTGATCGGCCGCAGTGGCGATGGATGCAGTTGCCGCCAAAGCTGCGGCAAGAAAGACAGATTTCATTTGATGTGCTCCACAATTGTCAGATTGTGAAGGGAAGTAGCACGCTTTCTAATTAAAGAAATGATACAGGCTTCAACAGCCTATGCGCGCCACTGAACATTCAAAGCACGCACAAGACCGCCTGTTACAGTTTGCTTTCGTCGCGCAGGGCCGACATCAAACCGTTGCGTACGGCTGGATCGCTCATGCTCACTTCGGCAACCAATTCTTCATTTGCATCCCACATGCGTATCATCTTGCCGTTTACTTCGGCTCGGCTTAGGTCGCTGACAGCTGTGCGGCGCACCAGTTTACGGTCACTGCCTTTGCCACGCACCAAACGAATTTCGCGGCGAATTGTATCGACTTCGACCAAATCTGCGGTTTCTGATTGATATCCGCTCAACACAGCAAAACCAGCAAAAGCAGCGAATACCGACAGGCCCAACTTCATAGTGGCAACATCTGCGTCCCATGATCCGCCTGGTGCCAACCACAGGCCAAATGCGACCAATACGAGTGAGGTCCCAATTAAACTGCGTGAGGCGCGGGTGATCCAGGCTGGCAGGCCAATCGTGCGCGAAGAGTGTTCGTGGTTCGTTTGTGAAGTGATGTCTAAAAGTGCGGTCATTTTCCCAGGTCCTTAATTTTTCGTTAATGCCTTGTACCTGCCGAAATCGGGCACAAATGCGTCTTCAAGTAGGAAAACCTGTGATTGGCCAGATGACGTGAGGTCAACTAAGGTAAAGCACCGCGCAGGTTAGCTCTTGCGTTGATCAGCGCCCCCTCCTATACGGCGCAGACCCTGCAATACCTTTTTGCCGCGCAGTCTCTCGTGACCATCCCGCAGGGCTTATCTGGATCGGTCTATGAAATGCGCCTTGATAGAAGTGGAACACGTCCATGCCTCTTTATGAGCATGTGATGATCGCCCGTCAGGATCTGAGCAACACTCAGGCTGAAGGGCTCATCGAACATTTTGGTACCGTCCTTTCGGACAATGGTGGCTCCCTCGTTGAACACGAGTACTGGGGCGTCAAAACCATGGCCTATAAGATCAACAAGAACCGCAAGGGACACTACGCGTTTTTGCGCACTGATGCCCCCGCACCTGCGGTCCAAGAAATGGAACGCCTGATGCGCCTGCATGACGACGTCATGCGCGTTCTGACGATCAAGGTCGACGCGCACCAGACAGGTCCGTCCGTCCAGATGCAAAAGCGCGACGAGCGCGAAGGCCGTGGCGAACGCCGCGAGCGCCGCTGAGAGAGAGGGAGTTAAACCATGGCTACCAAACCATTTTTCCGTCGCCGCAAAGTCTGCCCCTTCTCTGGCGACAACGCACCTGCGATCGACTACAAAGACACGCGTCTGCTGCAACGCTACATCTCTGAGCGTGGCAAGATCGTGCCATCCCGTATCACCGCAGTCTCTGCGAAAAAGCAACGCGAATTGGCCCGCGCCATCAAACGCGCCCGCTTCCTCGCCTTGCTGCCCTATGCTGTGAAATAAGGAGAAGATCATGCAAGTTATCCTTCTCCAACGTGTGGCAAAGCTGGGCCAGATGGGCGACGTCGTCGACGTCAAATCCGGCTACGCCCGCAACTTTCTGTTGCCTCAGAAAAAAGCGCTGACGGCCTCCAAAGCCAACGTCGCTCAATTTGAGGCGCAAAAAGCGCAGCTTGAGGCCAACAACCTTGAGACCAAAGCCGAAGCCGAAGCACTGGGTGCCAAATTGAACGGCCAGCAGTTCATCGTGATTCGTCAGGCCTCTGACGGCGGCAACCTTTATGG
>CAZJAW010000336.1:0-3266 GCA_964544035.1 uncultured Rhodobacterales bacterium | reverse complement strand
GGATTGCCCTCTCGTCGCGCCTAGTACCCCATCATCTTTCGCAAAGCGGCCGGGTCTGACGTGCTGCCTGCAAAATCATCAAAGGCGGTCTCGGTCTGGCGGATCAGGTGGTCTGCAATGAAAGGCGCCCCTTCGGCCGCACCCTGTTCGGGGTGTTTCAAGCAGCATTCCCATTCCAGCACGGCCCAACCGTCAAACCCATATTGGGTGAGGCGCGAAAAAATACCCCTAAAATCGACCTGCCCGTCACCCAACGACCGAAAGCGTGCCGCGCGATCGGTCCAATCGGCATAGCCGGAATAGACGCCTTGTTTGGCCGTGGGGTTAAACTCAGCGTCCTTGACGTGAAAGGCGCTGATGCGGTCGTGATAGACGTCGATAAAGCCCAAGTAGTCCATCTGTTGCAGTAAAAAATGCGACGGATCATAGGTAATCTTGCACCGTGAGTGGTTGTCCAGAGCAGTCAGGAAGCGATCAAAGGTAGTGCCGTCGAACACGTCTTCTCCGGGGTGGATTTCAAAGCCCATATCCACACCGTTTTTGTCAAACACATCCAAGATGGGCTTCCATCGGCGCGCCAGTTCTGTGAACGCCTCTTCGATCATACCTGCGGGGCGTTGTGGCCAAGGATAAAGGTAGGGAAAAGCGAGTGATCCGGTGAAACCTACAGCCCCGGCAAGACCAAGGTTTTTAGAGGCCTGCGCGACTTTGGTGACTTGATCCACAGCCCATTCTTGGCGCGCGGACGGGTTATTGTGCACGTGCGCAGGCGCAAAGCCGTCAAAGGCTGTGTCATAGGCTGGATGTACCGCCACCAACTGACCCTGCAAGTGGCAGGACAATTCGGTGATTTCGACCCCATTTTCGGCGCAGATACCCGCCACCTCGTCGCAATAGGTTTGGCTACTGGCCGCTTTGTCCAAGTCAAAGACCCGCGCATCCCAGCTGGGGATTTGTACGCCCTTGTAACCCAAACCTGCTGCCCATTTCACGATTGACGGCAGTGTATTAAACGGCGCCTCGTCACTTAGGAACTGAGCCAGAAACAAAGCGGGACCTTTGATGGAAGACGTCATTTTCAGTAACTTTCTATTGAAATCAGGCCAGTAGAGCGCGCGCTTGATCTGGATCAAGCACAGCAGGGCGGTCGCATGTTGTTGTCATCGTCATCACGGTGCCCGTTTCGCCTGCCTCAAGGATGGCAGTCATCACCTCGACCACGTGGGTGGCAAAGGCGGCATTACAGCGGTGCTCACGCCCTGCAGAGATCGACAGAGCCATGTCCGACAGACCCGCACCACGGTAGTTGGCTTTGACCTCTTCGAAGTTTGGCACGTTAAAGGGGTGATCCCATGACTTTTCAACGGGCGCACTGCCGCGATCCGTTACCGTCAGTTCGCCACCAAAAAAGTTCGGGTCAGGCACGTTCATTGTGCCTTCGGTGCCGTAAAGCTCCATGATGGGATGGTTGCTGTTCCACACATCCCAACTTGCCAGCAGCGTAATGATAGCGCCGCTTTCAAAGGCCAAAACAGAATGGATGGTGGTTGGCGTTTCGACAGGCACGGTTTCCCCATTGCGCGGGCCATTGGCGATGGTGCGCTCTTTGCGCGCCATACCGGTAAAGCTGGTCACTTTGGACACAGGCCCCAGCAACTGCACCAGATTGCAAATGGAATAGGGTCCCAGATCAAGGATCGGCCCCCCGCCCTCTTGGAAAAAGAAATCTGGGTTCGGGTGCCAGTCTTCCATGCCGCTGCCCATCACGACGGCGGTGCCCGACATGACATCACCGATAACGCCTGCATCAATCAGGTTACGCGCCAATTGGTGACTGCCGCCCATGAACGTGTCGGGGGCTGAACCAATACGCAGCCCCTTAGCATGCGCTAGATCGCCAAGCTCTTTCGCCTCAGAAAGGCTGAGAACAAAGGGTTTTTCGGAATAGACGTGCTTGCCTGCACTCAGGATCGCGCGCGACACTTCAACGTGCGCCGCAGGGATGGTGAGGTTGATGACAAGGTCAACATCGTTTGCCGCCAAAAGCCCATCAACCGTTTCGGCGCGCACACCAAATTCTGCAGCGCGTGCCTTTGCATTATCCATGTTGATGTCGGCGACGGCGACGATGTCGTACCCTTTGAACATTGGCGCCAGTTGCAGATAGGCCGCCGAGATATTGCCGCACCCAATGATGCCGACGCCCAAGTCCTTAGTCATGCGTGTTCTCCCACAAAACACTGAAAGCAGCGGCCGAACGGCTGGCATATGCAACGGGATCACTTGGTTTGTCGTGCTCAAGAGCGTAGATCAGATCGGGCGACTGGCTGCGGCAGTCTTGCAAAAGGGCGGCCCAATCCATGGTCCCTGCCCCAAGGTCGGCCCAACCGTCTTCGTCCAGATTGGTTCCTTCGGCAGCGATATCCTTGACGTGAATGACACTTAGACGGTTGCCATAGCGCGCGATGTATTCTGCCGGATCACGGCCCCCACGCACGATCCAAGCCAAGTCAGCTTCCCAAGTGATGTCAGGCGCTTTGTCCAAAAGGATATCCATTGGTGTACTGCCATCGGCAAGGGCCACAAGTTCAAAGTCATGGTTGTGCCAGCCAAAGGGAACACCGTGATCAGCAAAGCGTTTGGAGGCCGCATTTAGCCGCCCGGCCAGTTCGACATAGCCTGCCGCCGTTGTGGGGCGATCCTTTTCCTCAAGGTAGGGCGCAAAAACCTGGCTGATCCCAAGTGTTTTAGCAGTCGCAAGGCAGCCGTCAAAATCCGCCTCGATGTCGGCCAAACCAAAGTGGCCCGTGGGCATCGACACCCCATTGGCATCCATCGCTGCGCGATAGGCAGCGGGGTCACCATAGACGCCACCAAAACCTTCGACGTGGGTGATCCCCATGCCGGGCAATTGCGCCAAAAGGGCAATTTGATCCGCGCATTCGCGCATTGAATATAGTTGCAGGGCAAGGGTCATGTCATTTGCTTTCAAAGTTAAAGGCGAATTTCAGTTGCCACATCGAACAGGTGTAGCCGCGTGGCATCAAAGCCGATGGTCAACGTATCTCCGGATTTAAGACCAGACTGCCCTTCTGTGCGCACGCGTACGGACTGACCAGCAAAGTTGACCCAAACCAAGGTGTCAGAGCCCATAGGTTCCACGATGTCGATCTCGGCTGTGCCGGAAAAGGTGGCGGCATGTGCCGCTTCACCCGTCAAGATGTGTTCGGGGCGTATGCCAAGCCACGCAGCACCGTCCGGGCGCG
>CAZJAW010000335.1:0-3292 GCA_964544035.1 uncultured Rhodobacterales bacterium | reverse complement strand
ATTCCACCCTCGGGCATTATGATCATCTATGCCTATGTGATGGGCGAAAGCGTTGCAGCTTTGTTCCTTGCGGGCATCGTCCCCGGCATTCTGGTTGGTGTCGGACTGATGGTTATGATCCGGCTGACGGCGGACCACTATGATTTGCCTGCCGCCAAGCGGGTGGAATTTGATGGGGTCGAATTGAAGCCGCTGGAAAAATGGGTGTCCTTTGTTTTGGTGCGCCTGAACATCGGCCTGCTGATTTGGGCAATCGCGCCTATTCCAGCCACATCTGCGCTGATGCAATGGGTGACCCTTGCGGGCGCTGTAGCCATAGCACACGCCTTGATGTTGGCTCTGCGCACCCAAGTTAGCGCGCAATTCCGCACCATATGCAAACGTGCCATCGTGCCTTTGCAAACCCCTGTGCTGATACTTGGTGGTATCCTTGGTGGTGTATTTACACCGACCGAAGCCGCAGCCGTGGCGGTGGCCTATGCGATGTTTGTGGCTTTCTTTGTGCTGCGCACCATGTCGCTGAAAGACTTGCCAAATATCCTGAGCCGGGCCGGGCTGACATCGGCCATTGTGCTGTTGCTTGTGGGGGCTGCGATGGCGTTCAAGACGGTGGTGTCGCTGTCTTATGCGCCCCAAATTCTTGCCGATTACATCCTAACGCTGTCGGAAAACCCACTAATCCTGCTGTTCCTGATCAACCTGTTGCTGTTTATCGTCGGAATGTTTCTGGACGCGGGCCCGGCGATCATCATCTTGGGGCCAATCCTTGCGCCGATCTTTACCGATCTGGGTGTGGACTCGATCCACTTTGCCATCATCATGAGCGTCAATCTGACGGTGGGGCTGGCAACGCCACCCATGGGGCTTGTGCTGTTTGTGGCCGCTGCGGTCAGCCACGAAAAGGTCGAAACCATCGCAAAAGCCATCTTGCCATTCCTCGCAGTCGAGGTGATCGTGATCTTTTTGATCACATACGTCCCCGCGATTTCGATGACTATTCCCCGTCTGACGGGGTTCGCCAACTAATGAATTGAGTACCAATGGGAGGAACCAAATTATGCTCAACACAACCCTCAAAGCCCTAACGGCTGCGGCCATGCTTGCAGGCAGTGCCATGATGGCCAGCGCGCAAGATTTCACGATCCGCGCCACCGCCAACTCCAACGAAAACGACGAAGACTATGACGGCCTCGTGGTGTTCAAAAACTATGTCGAGGCGGCCTCAAACGGCGCTATCGCCGTGGAGCTGTTCATCGGCACGCAGCTTTGCTCCAACGGAGCGGAATGCCTGCAAGGCGTCGCAGATGGCAGCATTGATGTGTACATCTCGACCTCCGGCGGTGCGTCCGGCATCTTTCCTTATGTACAGGTCCTTGATCTGCCTTACCTGATGGCCGATGACCGCATCGCTGAGCACGTATTGTCTGGCGACTTCACCCGCACCATGCGCAACATGGCGCTTGAAGATTCCGATAACACGATCCGCTTGATGACCATTGGCAACACCGGTGGCTGGCGCAACTTTGCCAACACGCAACGTCGTGTGGCTGAGCCTGCCGACATGAATGGTCTGAAAATTCGCACGGTGGTCGCTGACTTGCCCCAAGAACTGGTCAAAGCACTGGGCGCATCCCCAACGCCGATCCCGTGGCCAGAGCTGTTCACCTCGTTCCAGACAGGTGTTGTTGAGGGATCCAAGAACGGCATCACTGATATCATGGGCATGAAATTCCCTGATGCGGGTCTGCAATATGTTACGCTAGATGGGCACGCTTACATGGGTGCGCTCTGGTGGATGAGCAATGAAAAATTCACTGGAATGCCAGAAGAGATGCGTCGGGTTGTGGTTGACGGTTTCTATGCGTTGCAACAGGCAACCTTCGCGTCCCCCAAGCGTAAGTCTATTGCGGCCTATGAAGAGTTCGTTGCCGGTGGTGGCGATCTTTATGTGCCGACACCTGCACAAAAAGCAGCTTTCGCCGAAGCATCTACGCCCGTTTATGACTGGTTTAAGGATAACGTGGCCCGCGGTCCGGAAATCTTTGACGCACTGACGTCGGCTGTTTCCGCCGCTGAATCAGAGGTGAATGCAGGACGCGCCGCTGATTTGAACTAACGCAAGGCGGGCAATGGCCTGCCTGATTGGAAAAGACCGCTCGTGTTTTGGGCGGTCTTTTTTCGTTTGCGTACAGCTTTGGTCGAGGTGCTGCGATACGCGAGTTCAACTTGATGTGTTTGCGTAAAACACTCTAATAACTAAGTTTTGTAGTTTCATTTCCAGACAGATGGTTACCCTAACGTCAACTAAGGCTGCCAATCTCGCAACGCTTCAATTGTGAATAGCGTTGCGGCGGTCACTGACTATAAGGAAATACTTGTCTATGTCTAAGCCTGATGAACTTGCGATTGGGCGGTTCGACAAATCCTTCCTCATTCACATGACCAAAGACTTTTTTGTGGTTCTCATGGCCGTTTCGGTCCTCGAGTTCGCGTTGAAGGGGGCGAATGTCTATCGGAAATACTCAAGCGACGGCGAAAGCCAAGCGCGTGTGGTCGCCGAAGAGCTTGCCGAGAACGTGGTATCCATCATGTTGAACGAAGGCGGTCCGGTCGCGGCCCGCACAATTTACCCGATCCTCGACAAAAACTGGGAAGATCTGGGTTATGAAATTGGCATCGTGCCGTCTGAAGTGACGGTGACGTCAATCGAGGACACGTTTGGATATATTCCAGAAGGTGTTCCGATTTCACCAGTTCCTGACTCGCGTCACAAGACTGCGACCGTCGAAATTATTGCAAATTCATTCTGTCTCAGTTGCCACTCGGACGCCGATGTTGGTGATGTACTTGGGCATGTTGTGGTGCGAAATTACTTGGCCCGCGATTTTCACGTATGGTGGGAAGACATCAAAGTTACCTTAGGTTTGGCGATCGGAAAAATAGTTTTACATTCGTTTTTGCTGTTCTTGATTTTGCGAAGCCGAATGGAACCCCTTTTGCGGTTGCGCGCGGTCGTAAGCAGTTTGTCCAAAGCTTACACCAACCTTAATCGGCGCGTTGAAGTCAAAACAGCGGATGAGTTTGGTGTTTTGGCCCGCGACCTGAATGTCTTTCTTGACCGAATTAGCGTGCTTGTTGATGAACTCGACCTGGTGTTGCGCCGTGTGGTGTCCGTAAATGATGACATAATCCAGGTTCAAATTTCGCTGCGCGATCAGATCGACACTGTCGTGTCAAAAAGTCGTTCGTTGGAACGCGGCGCCATGATTGCGGCAAAAAGAGAACCCCGCCT
>CAZJAW010000334.1:0-3294 GCA_964544035.1 uncultured Rhodobacterales bacterium | reverse complement strand
ACACAACCTAGAAGTGCATTAGTTACCCGTTCGTTAATATTCGTCGGTAACTGCATCGTGGTTTATAAATGATAAACAGTTACTAATCGAACGCGCGGGACCAAACGATCTCGCGCAACACTCTCTTAAGTTGTGCCATGCTGGCAGGGACAACCCAGCTCAAACTGGGCCGAACCACAGCTTTAGGAGCACCAAAAATGCAAGATATTCTGTCCATGTTGAACGCCCTGCACCGCCCACGCCTGTTGATGCGCGCCGCGCGCATTGGTGCAGAAGATTACCGCCGCGCCGCGCATTTACCCCGCCTTTTGGGCTACGGTCATTTGCCACGTCACGGCGCGGCTCTTCTTCGATTGATGGAGGTCGAATCAGAATTAAACACACAACGATTGGCCGAGGATTCGTCCTATAACCTATTGCGCCACATTGATGTGTTGATCGCTATCGTTGGCGAAAGCCGAATCTTGCGCGCGGCGCAAATCAGCCCAGAAGCCGCCCCCCAAGCCTAAACGGGTGCAACCCGCAACACGGGTTGCACTGCGTTACATAAAGCTATCGGGTTCGGCTTCTTTCTTCTGCGCGACGTAGGCGTCCAACGCCTCGCGCGTGGCGGGATCCATGGCGGGTTGCTGGTAATCTCCCAACATTTTGGCGACCCGCTCTGTCGCCAGCGCCTGCGCATCACGTGCACCTTCGTCTGACCACGTTTCAAACGGCTTGTAATCCAACAGATCCGACTTCCAGAATGCATCTTTAAAATTCGCCTGCGTATGGGCGCAGCCCAAATAGTGCCCACCGGGGCCAACTTCGCGGATCGCATCCATCGCTTGGGCATTTTCGTCGATCTGCACGCCCGCCGCCAGATGGTGCAACGTTCCCAACTGGTCTGCATCCATAACAAACTTTTCAAAGCTGCTGACCAACCCGCCTTCGAGCCACCCGCACGCATGCAGCATAAAGTTCACACCCGACAGCAACCCCATGTTCAATGAATTTGCCGTCTCATAAGCCGCCTGCGCATCTGGCAATTTGGCACCGGAAAACGCCCCCGCAGATCGAAACGGCAAACCCAGACGCCGCGCCAATTGCCCAGCGCCATAAGTAATGTGTGCCGCCTCAGGTGTGCCAAAAGTCGGCGCTCCCGAATTCATATCGATCGAAGTCACAAATGCCCCCATGATGACGGGGGCCCCGGCACGGCAAAGTTGCGAATAGGCGATGCCTGCCAGCACTTCGGCCATCACTTGTGTCAACGTGCCTGCCACAGACACTGGCGCCATCGCACCACCTACAATGAAGGGCGAAATGATGCAGGCCTGACCCGCCTGCGCATAAACCTCCAACGCGCCCATCATCACATCGTCAAATGTCATGGGCGAGTTGATGTTGATGAGCGAGGTCATCACAGTGTTTTCGGCAACAAAGTCCTTACCAAACAACACTTCCGACATTTCGACGGAATCACGTGCGCGCGAAGGCTCTGTCACCGACCCCATGTAGGGTTTGTCGCTCAGCGTCATGTGTGCATGCAGCATATCAAGGTGGCGCTTATTCACCGCGATGTCTGTCGGCTCGCACACCGTACCGCCCGAATGGTGCAACCACTTGGACATATAACCCAGCTTCACGAACTTGCGGAAATCTTCCATCGTGGCATAGCGGCGACCACCTTCAGCATCGCGCACAAAAGGCGGACCATAGACTGGGGCCAGTACAAGGTTCTTGCCACCCACAACCACATTGCGTTCGGGGTTGCGCGCGTGTTGGGTATAGCTTGAGGGTGCAGTGGCACAAAGTTGCCGCGCCAACCCGCGCGGAATGCGCACACGCTCACCGTCAATCATAGCCCCAGCATCTGCCCAGCGCTTTAAGGCGGCCGGGTTGTCTGGGAAATTGACGCCAATCTCTTCCAGAATCACCTCAGCATTGTGCTCGATCATCTCAAGAGCTTCGGTCGTCAACACTTCGTAGTTTGGTATGTTGCGTTCAATATAGCGGGCGGTCTCAAAGGACACTGCAGAGCGTTCTGCCCGGCGTGCTGCACCTCCTCCGCCACGGGTCCGTCGCTTTGCTTCTGCTGCTTCGGCCATGACTGATCCCCTCAAACACAATTGTCCCGTGCACAGTGACCTACCGCATTACGCCCTCACAGGCGCGCAAGAAGCGCCGCAAGAGGGAAAAAAGCGACATCAGCCCCCCGTGTTCGAAAAAAAACAGAAGGTCCGAGGCCAAGGCCCGGTCCGATGCTTGCCACCAGTAGTGCACCGCCCTATTGCAAGCGCATGACAGACCAGATTCATGACCGCCTCCTCATTATCGACTTTGGCAGCCAGGTGACGCAGCTTATTGCGCGTCGCTTGCGCGAGCTAAATGTCTATTGCGAAATCCACCCGTATCAGAACGTCACGATCGACTTTGTGCGTCAGATGGCACCGCGCGCTATAATCTTGTCGGGTGGCCCGGACAGCGTCACGCGTGAAGGATCGCCCCGCGCACCCGACGGTATCTTTGACATGGGTCTGCCGATCCTTGGCATTTGTTATGGCCAGCAAGTTATGATGCAGCAATTGGGCGGCGAAGTTCAGGGTGGCAAAATCTCGGGCGGCGGCGGCACAGCCGAATTTGGACGCGCCTTTGTCACGCCTGCGTCGGACCTTGATCTGCTGAGCGGCTGGTTTGAAACCGGACAAGAACAAGTGTGGATGAGCCACGGTGATCACGTCTCAAAGCTTGCTCCGGGGTTTGAGGTGTATGGCACCTCTCCCAACGCGCCCTATGCCATCACAGCCGACGCGACGCGTCACTTTTATGCTGTGCAGTTTCATCCCGAAGTGCACCACACTCCACGCGGTGCCAAACTTTACGAGAACTTCGTACGGATCGCCGGGTTCAAAGGCGACTGGACCATGGGCGCCTACCGCGAGGAAGCGATCCAAAAAATTCGCGATCAGGTCGGCGACAAAAAAGTCATCTGCGCACTTTCAGGCGGGGTCGACAGCTCTGTCGCGGCAGCCTTGTTACATGAAGCAGTTGGCGATCAACTGACTTGCGTTTTTGTCGATCACGGCCTGTTGCGCAAAGACGAAGCCGCAGAAGTGGTTGCGATGTTCCGTGACAACATGAACTTGTCCGTACTGCATGCAAATGAGTCCGATTTGTTCTTGGGCGAACTTGACGGTGTCTCTGACCCCGAAACCAAGCGCAAAATTATTGGCCGCCTGTTCATTGACGTGTTCCAGAAATACGCCGATCAGATCGAGGGCGCCGAGTTTTTGGCGCAAGGTACGCTTTACC
>CAZJAW010000333.1:0-3314 GCA_964544035.1 uncultured Rhodobacterales bacterium | reverse complement strand
ACCCACATTGGCACTTATGGCCGCCCTTGGAGGGGTCACCTTTCTGCTGTGATGTCAATTAATGGCAACTTATCGTGTCACCCCTCTTTTCAATGCCGTCATTTGGGATATGCTGAGGTATAAGTCCTGCGAGGAGCGCCATGAGCCGGAGCATAGATTACGGCAACCTTATGCACGAAGCCATGCGTGGCCTCATCCGCAAAGTGTTGGATGACGTAGCGCAAAATGGTCTTCCTGGGTCGCACCACTTCTTTATTACGTTTGACACCAGCCATCCGGATGCGGAATTGGCTGATTGGCTGAGTGATCGCTATCCCGGCGAAATGACGGTGGTCATGCAGCACTGGTATGACAAGTTGGACGTAGGCGCCGATGGGTTCGGTATTACTCTGAATTTTGGCGACGCGCCTGAGCCGTTGTACGTGCCTTACGATGCCATCAAAACCTTTGTAGACCCATCCGTCGAATTTGGTCTGCGGTTTGAGTCGCAAGACGAGGAAGAAAAGTCAGGCGTGACATCGATAACGCAGCCTGATGTTTTGCCCCAACCCGCGACAACCAAAGCCAAAGCAATCGAAGACGAAGACAACGAAAAACCCGGCAAAGATGCCGATGTCGTATCTTTGGACAGCTTCAGGAAGTAGAATGGCCGCACGGTCGAGCACTGTCTAAAAAACCGATTGTGGCAACCAAAGAGCCATTTTTGTCCACATAGGCTCTTTAAAGCGCCCGGCCTTTAACTTGAATCACCACGTATCTCCAAAGTCTTGAGAATGCGTAGCATGGCAGGGTATTGGTGATTCATGTTTATTGTCGGGCGCTCTAATTGCGGCTTAGAAATGTTTCGACCGCACGCTGAATTTGACCATCCCGGATCACTTGGAAACGCAAATTCAATCCGCCATCAGTCAAGGCCCGGTCGTATTGCTGCAGGACATAACCACCGTCCTCGTCCACAAACAGCGAAAACACCGTGAGGGTTTTGTCGACCTTGCGTGACCAGACATAGGGTTCGCCTTTCATCGGGTCGAGCTGGACCTCATGCCCAAATACGTTTTTGCGCTGTGCAGCGGCAAAGACGGCATCACGGCCGCTCGGCACAAAGTCGATCTGGTAAGACTTTTCGCGTGTATCTCCGTCCACGCGATATGTGACCGACGTCCATTGCACTCGAAAACCATCATCTGTCTCGGAAATTTCGACGCTCATGTCGCGCGGAATTTTGGTGCCGTCCGCTGCTATGACCTCGGCAGAGCCAACATAGGATCCAAAAAACTCTTCGACCTCTGCACGCACCTGCGTGGTGATCAAAAAGAACGCAACAGTCAGTGCGACCAAGGCAGGCTGAAACCAGTTCAATCCGGATCGTGCGGCCATGGGTATGGCAATCATCGACATCTCTCCTTGTGGGCGTGTTGTATCTGGACAGTAATATAGGCCAGCATGGCACAACTTACACCACTCTTTGGCGTGCGCGTCCAATCACGATACAGCAAGTCTAGGCTTGCATGCTTGTCTGGCGCCCGCCCGCCCGGTACATGGTTCTCAAGTTTCACCAAAACAGGAGCCGCCCCATGGCCGATACCCGCACAGAATCCGACAGCTTTGGCCCGCTAGAGGTTCCCGCAGACAAATATTGGGGCGCACAAACGCAGCGTTCGATCATGAACTTCCCCATTGGTTGGGAAAAACAACCCGTCGCCATCGTCCGCGCACTTGGCGTGATCAAGCAAGCCTGTGCGATGCAAAACAAGGCCCAAGGGGGTTTAGACGCGCGTTTGGCTGATGCCATCATCGAAGCAGCAAGCGAAGTGGTTGCGGGCAAGTTTGATGACAACTTCCCGCTGGTTGTCTGGCAGACGGGGTCGGGCACGCAGTCCAACATGAATGCCAATGAGGTGATCGCAAACCGTGCCATTGAAATCCTTGGCGGAGTGATCGGGTCCAAAGACCCAGTACACCCCAACGATCATTGCAACATGGGCCAATCCTCCAACGATACATTCCCGACGGCCATGCACATCTCGACTGCGATGACTGCACGCGATGTCCTGTTGCCGGGGTTGGAAAAACTGCACGCCGCGTTGCAGGCCAAGGTCGAGGCCTTTGATGGCATCATCAAAATCGGACGCACCCACACACAGGATGCGACGCCTTTGACGTTGTCGCAGGAATTTTCCGGCTACGCCCATCAAGTTGCGATGGGGATTCAAAGGGTCAAAGACGCGCTTGGTCGAATTTATGAATTGGCACAAGGTGGCACTGCTGTTGGCACAGGTCTGAACACCCAAGTTGGTTGGGCCGAAGCCGTCGCCGCCCACATGGCCGACATCACCGGCCTGCCCTTTGTCACAGCCCCCAACAAATTCGAAGCACTCGCGGCGCACGATGCCATGGTCGAGATTTCGGGTGCTCTAAAAACGGTTTCAGCGTCGCTCTTTAAGATTGCGAACGACATCCGATTGCTGGGCTCTGGGCCACGATGTGGTTTGGGCGAACTTGTGCTGCCCGAAAACGAACCGGGGTCATCCATCATGCCTGGCAAGGTCAACCCCACGCAATGCGAAGCGCTGACACAAGTCTGCGCGCACGTCATGGGCAATGATGCGGCTGTGGGCTTTGCCGGTAGCCAAGGGCACTTTGAACTCAACGTCTATAAACCAATGATGGCCTATAACGTGTTGCAGTCCATGCAACTTTTGGGTGACGCGGCCTCGGCCTTTACTGATAATCTGGTGGTGGGTCTGGATGCAGACCGCGTGCGCATCGACAAGTTGATGCGTGAATCGCTTATGCTGGTGACAGCCCTTGCGCCAGAAATCGGCTATGACAACGCAACCAAAGTGGCCAAGACCGCGCACAAGAATGGCACGACTTTGTTGGAAGAAGCGATCGCTTTGAACTTTGTGGACGAGGAAACATTCAACCGCGTTGTGCGTCCGGAAAACATGATTGGGCCCAAGTGAACGCCAAACCGATCAACCTAAACAAGGTCCGCAAGGCCCGCGCGCGCGCCGATAAAAAGGTGCGCGCCGACAGGAATGTGGTGGCGTTTGGACGCAGCAAGGCTGACAAAGCCGCCGAGCGACAAGAAGGTGTGCGCACTGCGCGTATACTGGACGGGGCGGCCCTAGAAACGCCTCCTAAAGGATCGCAACGCGGCGAAGAAAAGCCTTAATGATTGGGTAATCAGCTGACTGTTTATTCTTGAAGGTATGGGCATGACCCGAGTTCCATCCAAAGTCGCCACGATCACGCATCGCGTCCAAACTTTGCGCCCTGCACGCCGATTTAGGCGGGTAAATCCAACGACG
>CAZJAW010000332.1:0-3324 GCA_964544035.1 uncultured Rhodobacterales bacterium | reverse complement strand
CGGCTGTTCAATAGCTGCCATTCGTGCGCGGTGCAGCATCCGGTAAAATGGGCTCGGAGCCGACCTTCGTTGCATCGTACCGCGTAACAAGCAGATCAACGTCAAGCGTATATGATGCCCCTACCCCGCCAGTGACGGCAACCACAGCACAATTCCCGGAAACGCCACCAGCATCGCGATGGTCGCAGCATCCGCGATGAAGAACGGCGTGACGCCCTTGAACACGTCTTGAACCGTCAGATCATCCCGCACGCCCGCCACCACAAAACAATTGAGGCCAATAGGCGGGGTGATCAGACAGAACTCGGCCATCTTGACCACCAGAATGCCGAACCAGATTGCACACATCGGGCCAGACATGCCGAACGCGCTGTCGGCGGCGGATACGAAATCGCCCCCGTTCAGGGCCATGACAGCAGGGTACACAACAGGCAGCGTGAGCAACAGCATTCCGATTGCGTCCATGAACATGCCCAAGACGGCATAGCCCAAAAGGATGCAAATCAAAATCAGCATGGGCGACATGTCGAGCGATGTGATCCAATCGGAAAACGCGGCGGGCAGTTCGGCGAAACCAAGGAAGCGCACATAGATCAGTACGCCCCAAATGATGGTAAAGATCATCACAGTCAGCTTGGCTGTGTCCAACAGCGCGCGGCTCAGTTCTTTCCAGCGCATGCCACGAAAAAGCGCCATTAGGAAGATGATGAACGCCCCTATGGCGCCGCCTTCGGTGGGGGTGCCCCATGCGTCACCGAATGGGTTGTAGACAAAAAAGATGATGATGACGACAACGGCAAAAATCGGCATAGCGGGGGGAAGCGATTCAAAGCGTTCACGCCATGTGAAACCGCTGACGGGTGGGCCTACGTTTTTCCAGATCATGGCGATGCCGATGATCAGCCCGCCATAGACCACCGCGGAAAACGCGCCGGGAATGAAGCCCGCAAGCAGCAGTTTGCCCACGTCCTGTTCGACGATGATGGCATAGATCACAAGGATGGCCGAGGGCGGGATCAGCGAGGCCAGCGTGCCCCCTGCCGCTACGACACCAGCGGCGAATTGTTTGTTGTATCCGATCTTGAGCATCTCAGGGATGGCGATACGCGCAAACACGGCAGCCGTGGCCACAGATGCACCAGACACGGCGGCAAAGCCCGCCGTCGCAAACACGGTTGAAACGGCCAAGCCCCCCGGCACCCACGCAATCCAACGCTTGGCGGCTGTAAACAGGGCTGTCGTCAGCTTGGCATAATAGGCAAGGTATCCAATCAGAATAAAGACCGGGATCAGGGACAAAACTTGAGCTGACACTTTGGAATGCGGCGTAAGCCCTGCAACTTTCACGCTAATTTCGACGGCTTTCCAGAACCGTTCGGGATCGTAATCAAAGCCATTCCAACGCAGCCAGACCAGACCAACAAACCCCGCCATGCCAGCTGCAAAGGCCACACGCATGCCCAGCAGGACAAAAACTAGCATGCCACCACTGACCCATAGGCCGATATCAATGGGTTCCATTAATCAAGCCTTTCCAGAGCTTCGGCCTCAATCCGGGCCTGTTCGGCCACAGTTAAGGTCAGCGGTACAGCCACCGGGCTTTGAAGGCCGATCACCAGCGCCCGCCCATAGCCCCATGCCTGCAAAAGCAGACGCAGTACAAGGATGCCAAAAGCAATCGGTACAATCAGTTTAGAGGGCCAGATCGGCAAGCCAATATCAATGGAGCTGTCCCGGCTACACAGAGGCCGCGCGCAATCAAATGAGCGGTCAAAATGTTCCCACGCCCCCCAAGTGAGGGCGATGATCAACACCAGCATCAACATCACTGACACCAGTTCAAAGAACCACAACACGCGCCCCTTAAGCGCCGAAACCAGCATATCCATGCGCACATGGGTGCCGTCGCGCTGCACGTATGACACCCCCATAATGGCGATGATTGGCATGGCCGCTTCGATGTAATCGACATAGCCCGCCAGCGGAGAGGCAAAGAACTTGCGCCCCGTCACGGAATAGGCCGCCAGAAACATCAGGGAAAAGATCGCAAGGCCCGAAAGCAGCGCGCCAAATCTTTCGATTGGTAAAAGTGCCCGATCCAGTTTGCTCAGCAGACTGGAATCCTCAAGCACAGCAGCAGACCCTGCCATGACTTATCCCCCGGTTTTTATTGTTTTTGGTAGAAAGGGTCGCCCGGTTAAACGGGCGGCCCTTGTCATGATTTAGCTGCCGCCTTTGGCTTCGGCCAATGTTTTGACAACAAGGTCATACAGCTCTTGGCCCGGCAGGCCTTGGGCTTCCATTTCAGCAATCCATGCGTCTTGGATCGGCTTGCCCGCAATCGACTGGAATTCAGCGATGACTTCAGGGGCGACTTCGACCTTTTTCACGCCTTTTTCCGCCAGAACGGAATCCCAACGTTCAAGCAAGCCGGCGTAGTTGTCGAGGTAGTGCGCAATCGCCTCAGGGATCGAGCTGTCCAATGCTGCGCGGTGTTCATCGCTCAAATCGTCATAGGCATCGGTATTCACAACCACCGGGCAGTTCACAGTGCCGGGGTTCAAGTTGGCTGTCCACCATTCGGCTTGGTTGATCGTGCCAAACGACAGGTGCGCGTGCTGCGCAAAGGCAACTGTATCCACAACGCCGCCTTCCATGGCCTGATAGGCCTCGGTTGCGGTCACGGATGTTGGCACACCGCCCACAGATTCAAACGCTTTGCCCAGACCACCCGTGGCGCGCACGCGCATGCCTTCAAAGTCGGCCAATTCATCGCGAGGTTCGCCAGTGCCAACAAGGTTGTACTGCGGCATAGGCGAAGTCATCAGCAACCGGGCGTTCCACTGTGCCATTTCTTCAGTCGCGGCGGGGTGTGCATAGACGGCGCGGGCCACGGCCACTTCCTGTTCAAGAGTTTCTACGCCAAGGAACGGCAGTTCCAACACAGTGATCACGCGGTTTTTGTCAGCGTGGTAGCCCGCACAGAACTGCGCCATTTCAAACGCGCCGATGGAGATACCATCAAGGTTTTCACGGTTCTTGGACAGACCACCATAGCTGACGTTCATGGTGAACTCGCCGTTGGTTTTTTCGGCAACAAGTTCAGCCAGTTTTTCGATATGCTCAGTGAACGCGCGGCGCTTGCCCCAAACGGATACGTTCCATTCAGTCGCGGCCGCTTCCATCGCGAACGTGCCAGAGATAGCGGCGACAACAGCGCCTACTGCAAATTTGTTCATGTATCTTCTCCCTAGATGCGGAACGTCTGTCGTCCGCTTGAAAGAGAAGCTAGCGCGGAGCCACGCTGTTGCCAAGATGATTGCG
>CAZJAW010000331.1:0-3336 GCA_964544035.1 uncultured Rhodobacterales bacterium | reverse complement strand
ACAGATAATTATCGCTATGTAGGATGCCGCGCAACTTTCGAGTACGGCCATTCTGAGATAGATTCAATTCGCACCTAAACCTTGGACGGCAGCTCCGTCCGCAAATCGGCCATTTCAACAAGTATATCTCCAGACGCTTTCGGCATGCCTCTCCTCCCCCCGACTTGCCACAAAGACGAAACATTCTGGCAAACTCACCCCCTCGTGCAAACCAAATAGTCATGCCGCGCGAGCGACAGTGTAGTTCCAACTGAATGTTAGACGGATCTTGTAGATAGCATTCGGATATGTACGCTGGTGCGTCGCCGCGGCTTCAATCGTATCCAACTGCGTAATGACGGTCGCGAAACCTCCAAAAAATCACACCCCGCCTCCGCCCAATCTGTACGTTTCCCCCAAGGATCCGCTTGCACGCGATTGTTCCTCTGTGGCAGCACTTGGTTTAAAGCAACGGTGCGCTTCGCCGTATCAGACCCTCAACAATGCATGGAATGTCATGACTGACCACTCTCAGCCCGCAGCACCCGCGGATCATCGTTTTCCCTGCGACAATTGTGGGGCTGATTTCCGGTTTGACCCGCAATCAGGTACGCTATCATGCGATCATTGTGGTCACACGGGCCACATCGAAGGTTCAAACGACGCAGCCCCGCGCGGGATTGCCGAACTGGATTACCGCGCCGCGTTGAACGCGGAGCTCCCCTCAAGCGAAATCGAAGAAACCCGAGTCTCCAAATGCCCCAATTGCGCGGCAGAGGTCGCCTTTGACGCAAACCTCCATGCCACGGAATGTCCGTTTTGCGCCACACCTGTCGTCACGGACACAGGCGCGCACCGTCATATCAAACCGCGCGGTGTCTTGCCCTTTGCTATGGGCGAAAGCGATGCGCGCAAGTCCATGACCGACTGGCTGGGCAGCCTGTGGTTCGCCCCAAACGGTCTTCAGGACTATGCGCGCAAAGGGCGCAGTCTGCAGGGTATTTATGTGCCCTACTGGACCTTTGATGCGGACACGCGCAGCAAATATACTGGCGAGCGCGGCACAGTCTATTATGAAACCCGTACTGTGATGCGCGATGGCAAACGCGAACAAGTGCGCGTGCCAAAAGTGCGCTGGCGCCGCGTACGGGGTCAGGTGGCGCGGTTCTTTGATGATGTGCTTGTGCTGGCCTCGACCTCACTGCCCAAGCGTTTCACCGACGCGTTGGAGCCGTGGGATCTGAGTGCCTTGCAGCCCTATACACCCGAATTTCTGGCCGGTTTCCGGGCAGAGGGATATTCCGTCGACCTTGAACAGGGCTTTGCCGAAGCGCGCACACATATGGACCGTGTCATTGCGCGCGACGTGCGTTTTGACATCGGTGGGGATCGCCAACGCGTTCACACAGTCGACACCAAATTGGGTGCTGTGACGTTCAAACATGTGCTGCTGCCTGTTTGGTTGGCCGCTTACAAATACCGGGGCGAAACCTATCGTTTTGTCGTCAACGGCCGCACTGGCCGGGTACAGGGTGAACGTCCCTACTCCAAGATCAAGATCGCTTTGGCTGTGTTGGTGGGCCTTTTGATTGCCGGCGCCATCGGGTTTGCGATGGCAGCGCAGCGATGAGTGCATATGATGCAATGCATGCAGTCTTGAGCGCGCGCTTTTCCTGCCGCGCGTTCTTGTCCGACCCAGTGCCCAAAGACATAGTCGATCAAATCCTAAACGCTGCGCGCCACGTGCCAAGCTGGTGCAATGCCCAACCGTGGCAGGTGATCGTGACGACAGGTGCCGCGACAGATCGATTTCGCGACGCACTTTATGACATCGCAGGCGCAACACCACCAACGCCTGACCTCGCATGGCCAGAAGGCTATCCCGGCGTTTACGGCCAGCGTCGCCGCGCATGTGGGTTTCAGCTTTATGATGCTGTCGGCATCACCAAAGACGACCGCGCCGCCACCACGAAACAGATGATGGAAAATTACCGCCTGTTCGGGGCACCACACGTCGCTATCATTACGTCCCCACGTGTTCTGGGCCCTTACGGCGCAATGGACACAGGCGGATTTGTCACGGCGTTTTGCCTGACGGCACAGGCACTTGGCGTCGCCACCATCCCACAAGCTGCCATCGCCGCCCAAGCCCCATTTGTGCGCGCGCATTTCGACATCCCCAAAGATCGCATGATCCTATGCGCCATCTCGTTCGGATATGCTGATCCTGACCACCCAGCCAATCAGTTCCGCACAGAACGCGCCACGGTGGACGAAGTTATGGACTGGCGTGACACATGAGGGCGCTTTTACAAAAGGTCAGCCAAGCGCAAGTGACTGTGGATGGTGCAATTGTTGGCCAATGCGGGTCGGGCCTGTTGATCCTTGTGTGCGCCATGCCCGGCGATGACATGGACACAGTGCGCGCTTTGGCTGCCAAAGTGTCCAAGTTGCGGCTGTTCAAAGACGATGCTGGCAAGATGAACCTGTCGGTCTTGCAAACCGGTGGGTCGGCCTTGGTTGTCAGCCAGTTCACGCTGGCCGCTGACACGTCGCGCGGCAATCGCCCCGGCTTTTCCGGAGCGGCAAAACCGGATGCGGCCGAGACGCTATATCTACAATTTGCGGACAGTCTGCGCGACCTTGGGATCGCGACAGAAACGGGCCAATTTGGCGCAGATATGGATGTTTCATTGGTCAACAACGGGCCAGTGACAATTTGGCTGGATACGGATGAAGGATGAGGTGCGGATATCAGCTTTGCGGACAAAGTGAGCTTTCGCCGCAAACCGCGTCGATGTCCGGTTTAGATAGTTTTCAACAAATAGTTGTTTTTGTGAGACCGTAACAGGAGGCTCATGGCCCGACGTGAATGACGCCAAATGAAATGCAACAACCTGCCTTCAAATCTCCAAAATTTGGTTTCACCTAAACCGTGCAAACAAACTGTGTTGCAAGGAAGATAGAATACTATGGCCATTAAAAGCATCCACGACTCGAACACGTTAATGCTTGTTGTCAGCATCCAAAACGACGGGTCAGTCGGCAATAGAAAAATCATGACTGAGTGATTGCTCCACTCCATTCCAAGGTGGACTAAAACCCCCTGACACAACCCCAGTTCCAAAAACGGTCGTTTTTGGCGGAGACTATGTGCCGTTTGCAATTTCAAACAGTTAAGTTGGTCAAAAACGTCACACAAAATGTTCGGGTTTTCGCAGGCTCATTGCAAGTGTCGCCACCAAAGGCATTTACTGCTCTTTAGAAACATCTATTCCTTCAGTGCGAGGAGGACGTGATGCCCCAAGGTACTGAGAACTTTCTTCCACGAAGGATGCGCCCCGGGGTTCTGGGCGT
>CAZJAW010000330.1:0-3348 GCA_964544035.1 uncultured Rhodobacterales bacterium | reverse complement strand
AGATATCAGCGTTGGGCGACACCCTGTCATAGGGCAGGCAATCCCACCCCGGAAACACCAGCACCGGCATTGAGGGCGCAAAAAACCGCAATGCGCCTTGCATCGCCGCCAGCCGCTTGTCATCGCGTGCCACATGGATCACAGGGCCACGCGCCGCAACTTCGTCAAGGATCAGCTTGGCGTCAAAGCCTTCGGGCGCACCCGAAACGGTGATATGGTCAGATTGGCTCATTGGTTTTCAACGCTGATAAACAGGCGTCTTCAATTGGGGCTAATGCAGAGGGTGTCAACCGCCGAAGGGACCCACGGACAGGTTTTGATACATCCCCCACAGGGCTGTGGCGAAAATCGAAACCATCCCGATGGCCTGCACATAGGTGCGGTGGCGCGACAGGCGTTTCCACAACAATTCACCGCTGGCAGCTTCGGATTGGATCAAACGCGCAGTCGACAGGTTCAATGCCCCCACAAGCGACATCGGAAAGCCGAGCAGAAACATGGCTTGCGCAAACTCTATCATGTAGACAAAACCCAGCAGCGCGAGCCCCGTCAGGAAAAAACAGGCAAAGCCCAACACCCATAACCCCGAGACGTTGCTGATAAACAATATCCGGTTGGTGTTGATCCTCACAAGGTCCTCAAGGTCGGCTTCGACCTGATCGCCGTAGCGGCGCGCGCGCGCCACCATGTCAAAAGGCACACCCAAAACCCAGTGGCTTGCTGTTGACCACACAACAGCCAGCGCAATCCAGAACCAAAGATTCGAGAACGAGCGCATGTCGATCAACTCAAAGATAGTTTCGTGCCAGTCCACGCGTCGTCCTGCTGCCTGCTTACGGGCCCTGCCCGCTCGTGTTGGTGACCCTCTTAACGTGCGGCTGCGGCGCTGCCTAGGCATGGAACACGCAAAATCCAATTCACCGTGCACAGACGTCACAGCACCTGCGCACGCGACGAACTTGCCAGCCTAGTTCATTCATGCCACCCATAGCCAATCAATCAGCCTGGACAGACATATGCGCCCGACCCAAGCCCCCTTTCCTGCGACCCGCCTGCGCCGCACGCGTGCGACACCTGCCCTGCGCAGTCTTGTGCGTCAGAACTCTCTGAGCGTAGACGATTTTATCTGGCCAGTCTTTGTGCGCAGCGGTGAAGGCATCGAAGAACCCATTCCGTCCATGCCCGGTGTTTTTCGGCGTTCCGTCGACAAGGTGGTCGAGGCCGCCCGCGAGGCCGCCGACCTTGGTATTCCTGCGATCTGCATTTTTCCCTACACCGGGATAGAAGAACGCACCGAAGATTGCGCTGGCGCTTGGGATCCAGACAATCACGCCAACCGCGCCATCCGCGCCATCAAAGCTGCAGTGCCCGAGATCGCCATCATGACAGATGTCGCCTTGGATACGTATAATATTAATGGCCATGACGGTTTTGTTGAGGACGGCGAGATCGTCAATGACCGCACAATCGAAGCGCTTGTGAAAATGACCTTGTCCCAAGCGGACGCTGGTGCGGACATCATTGGCCCATCAGATATGATGGACGGACGAATTGGCGCGATGCGCACAGCACTGGAAGAGGCTGGCCATCAAAAGGTGATGATCCTCAGCTACGCTGCAAAATACGCCTCGGCTTTTTATGGGCCTTTCCGCGATGCGGTGGGCGCGTCCGGTGCGCTGACGGGTGACAAAAAGACCTATCAGATGGACCCGGGCAACTCTGACGAAGCCATGCGTCTGATCGAACGTGACTTGGCAGAAGGCGCTGACATGATCATGGTCAAACCCGGCCTGCCCTACCTTGATATCTGCCGCCGCGCCCGCGACACCTTCGGCGCACCGACATTTGCTTATCAAGTGTCCGGTGAATACAGCATGATCAAGGCCGCTGCCCAAAACGGCTGGATCGATGAAGAACGTGTGATGCTAGAAAGCCTGATGGCCTTCAAACGCGCCGGCTGCGACGGCGTCTTGACCTATTTTGCCCCCGCCGCTGCCCGCGCATTGCAGAAAGCATAAGGCCGCCTCCCCACTCGCCCATGTTCATTTGGAAAGAAAGCCAATCGGACGCGCGCAACGTTGGCGGATAAAATTTTTTCAAAAAGTGATCGTTATTGCCCCGGCAAAATCATGCCAAACCCCTGCTATATAGTGACAAGCGGACGCTTTACGGGTATGATCCGCTCAAGCGTGGGCAAACCGCGCACAAACTTGAGCAGTACAGGCGGTTCAAAATGACAGATTTCAGAATGTCGCGGCGAGGCTTCGCCGCTGGCGCGCTGGCCAGCACGGGTGTGCTTGCGGCGTGTGGTAACGGTGTCGGAAGTCGGGGCAGTGTAACAATTGATGCACGCGTTCAGTCCACTTTGGACGAGATGTTCCGGCGCTACCCCAACACACAGCAATTGGCGAACAGGTCCTCTGGGCTTTTGGTCATGCCGCTGGTGACAGAAGCCGGTTTGGGCTTTGGTGGCGCGTATGGACGTGGTGCGTTGATGGTCAACGACGCGACAGTCGACTATTATTCGTTGGTCAAAGGCTCTGGCGGATTTCAGATCGGCGCACAGCAATTTGCACACGTGCTGTTTTTCACCACACAAGAGTCACTGACAGAATTCCGCCGCGCTCCGGGTTGGGCAGCGGGTGCGGACCTTGAATACGTGATTTCCGACAAGGGTGAAGGTGCAACAGCTGACACAATCACAACCCTGTCGCCTGTTCTGGCGGCAGTGTTTGCCCGCGCAGGCTTGCGTGTCGGAGCCACACTTGAAGGCACCAAATATACGCGCATCATTCCCTGAGTTGGTCCAAGCATTTCGGCGACAAACACCGCCAGCTTTCAATAAGCTGGCGGAATGGTTTCGCGTCTGCATACCATTTTAGAGGATTGCGCGTACCGCCACGCGAGGGAAAACGCAGATTGCCCTCAGAAGTGGCCATCTGAATCGTGCAATATTTCCCTGTGCGGCAATCTGCTGTTAGCATCAAACTGCGCTGCCTGTTTATAAGCATATGCACCGCCCCAACCGATGTCCGACCACCAATCGATATCCCCTCAAAGCCATCAAAAGACCACGTCTCTGAGGCGACCGGCATCGTCAAAGGCGCAATCGCATCGCCTTCAAAAGTGATGTCGTGATTAATCAGCGCTTGAGATACCTCAAACGCATCTATTAACGGCCGACGTACAAGTCCCACCCTTGCACTGTCTGGAAACCCGATCTCAGCACGGCATTTCTCTGCGTAGATCGCCACGCCTGTCGACATGCAGATTTCCACTACAAACCCAGCCTCCGGCCCTGGATCAACGTCCCCACGCGGATTGTAGTGACGCGGTACGAGGTAGGGT
>CAZJAW010000329.1:0-3351 GCA_964544035.1 uncultured Rhodobacterales bacterium | reverse complement strand
CTGTACATATGGGCAGCCATGGCATTGGTGTGTCGCGTCTGCTTGGTGCGATCATCGAAGCAAGCCATGACGACAAGGGCATCATCTGGCCTGAAGGTGTGACGCCCTATCACTGTGGCATCGTGAACCTGAAGCAGGGCGACGAAGAAGCCGATGCTGCCTGCGAAGCGCTTTATACCAGCTTGAAATTGTTGGGCCTTGAGCCGCTTTATGACGATCGCAAAGAACGCGCCGGGGGCAAATTTGCCACTATGGATTTGATCGGTCTGCCATGGCGTATCACCGTTGGGCCGCGTGGGTTAAAAAACGGAGTGGTCGAACTGACCTCACGCCGAGCTGGGATCAGTGAAGACCTGTCGCCCGAAGAAGCGATCAAGCGCGTCGCGGAGATTTACGCAGGAGTGTAAGCGGGATGCGGCACATTTGGGCAGGCTTCTTGCTTTGCGCGCTGGCACAGCCAGCGTCGGCACAAGATGTCCGCATGCGACTGGAAACTGCCTTTGACGGATGGCGTGCCGCACATGACACCACAGGAGCTCTGGGCACGGGCATGTACGCAGAGGATGGGCACTGGGTTGCACAGAACACAGAAAAAGTGAACGCGCCGCAAATGGGTGAACTGGCCAGCGTCAGCAAATCTATCACCGCGGTTTGTACCTTGGCATTGGTTGAGGACGGGCGCTTGGATTGGACTGATCGCTTGCCCGCGCTTCTGGGGCAAGCGCCAGATGTCACTGTTGCAGAGTTGGTTACGCACACCTCTGGTCTTGGCCCCGATTCCACGCAAGTCACAATGCCAATCTGGCTGGATCGCGCCCCAGATCCTTTTGCGCATTTCAGCGATCATGTGCTGACGGCGGTTAATGCGCGTTTAAGCCAACAAGGCACGCGCGGTATGTATCTGTATAATAACGAAAACTATGCGCTTCTGGGGCTTGTGATCGAGGCCGTCAGCGCGCGCCCTTATTGGGAGACGTGTCAGACTGCGCTGGATTTGGGCGACGACATCTTGCCAAGCTCACGTTCTGGTGCCTTTCAGCCATGGGGCGGACTGCAGGCGCACCCGCATTCATATATCACTTTTCTTGAGGCACATTACGGCAAGGATAGCATCATCGGCTCGGACCCGTTTGCACTGCCCCACATCGATCTTGGGGGCGGGGCCTACTACGGAATGGGTATGATATTCCGCCCATTCCGAGATAGCTTCAACTTTTGGCATTTTGGCGCGTTGTGTTTGCCAGGGCGCTTGAATGTGGGCAGCTTTGCAGCACTGTGGGAAGGTGAGGTTGCTGCCTTGGCGATCTATGACGCGTGCGTGGATTGGCCTGCGATGGGCGCGTTGGATACGGCATTGGTGCAGGCGATATACCCATGATTTTGCGTAGTCTCGTTTTGGCTGGTGGATTGTTGAGTGGGGCGACAGCCTCGCAATTTCCGGAGTTTTCACAGCAGTATACCCAACGATTGGGCGGGGCCGTCGATGCGCTGAGCGAGGTGGTCGCGGATTTTGACGCCTCTGCCGCCAGTGCGGACCTGACGCGGGACGAAGCGCTTGAGCAAATGCAGGGCACGGAATTTCTGGACAGTCGCCGTATCGACATGACGCGGACATTCCAACGCTATGATACCCTGCGGGCTGATTTAGACGTGCTGCAAAGTGCCGGGCCATTCATGCGCGCTTATCACGCCACGCGATTGCGCGATCGCGATGTGGCGCGCGCAGCTGTGGCGGCTTATGAACCGGCGGTACCGATCAATATGGCGGGTTTGATCTTTGCCGGAACTGGGTTTCTGGCGGGGCTTTTGACCTTCTCTTTTGTGTTGCGTGTTGTTTCTTGGCCGTTCCGGCGCAAGCGCAGACTTGCCAGTGGGGCTTGACCTTGACGTCTACGCCCTGCACTTGTGAATAAACACCGAGCAGGAGCCAAAAATGGCCCAAACAACACCACCCTTTGCCCCGTTTGAGTGGATGATCGCTTGGCGTTACTTACGCGCGCGCCGGGCCGAAGGCGGGGTCAGCACAATGACCTGGATCAGTCTGATCGGCATTACGCTGGCGGTTTTTGCTTTGATTGCGACGCTGTCGGTGCGCTCGGGTTTTCGCGCGGAATTTGTCGATACAATTCTTGGGGCCAACGCGCATGCCACCGTCTATCACATCGGACAGGTGAGCGAGACGGGCGCAGTAGATCGCACCATCACAGATTACGAAGCCAAGTCCTCCGCCTTGCGGGACGTGCCCGGTGTTGTGCGTGTGGCGCCCATTGTGCGCGGACAGGTGATGGCCAATATGCGGGACCGCAATGTGGGGTTGCAGGTCTATGGTATGGCCGCTAAAGACCTCGCTGGCCTGCCGCGCATCGCGGATCCTGAAACCTCTCTGGGTGACATTGCGCGCTATGGGGAAGGTATCGCCATTGGATCGGGCGTCGCGCAAGAACTTGGCGCACAGGTGGGAGACCGGATCAAGTTGATCTCGCCCAACGGCGTACGTACGGCCTTTGGCACAAGTCCACGCATCAACGCCTATGAGGTCACCTACATCTTTTCGGCCGGGCGTTATGACATTGATCGCGTGCGGGCCTATCTGCCGCTGGCAGAGGCGCAGACGTTCTTTAATCGCGAAGGCGCTGTGGACGAGATCGAGGTGATGTTGGAAGACCCAGAAGCGGTCGACAGTTACGCGTCAACCCTGCTGCAAACGGCCGGGGATCGTGCACAAGTTTGGTCATGGCGCGATGCGTCGGGCGGTTTTCTGCGCGCACTCGAGGTCGAGGACAACGTGATGTTCATCATCTTGTCGATCCTTGTGCTGATTGCGGCGATGAACATCGTCTCGGGCTTGATTATGCTGGTAAAAAACAAGGGGCGCGACATTGGCATTTTGCGCACCATGGGCTTGACCGAAGGATCGATATTGCGCGTGTTCTTTATTTGTGGCGCGTTCACAGGCCTTATCGGGACCGCCATGGGTGTGGTGCTGGGCTGCCTTTTTGCCATCTACGTCGATCCACTGTTTTCCTTTGTGAATTACGTGATGGGGGGCGGTGTTTGGGATCCGTCTATCCGTGGTATCTATGCATTGCCGGCGCAGTTGAATTTGTCGGATGTGCTGAGTGCGGTGGCCCTGTCGTTGGGGTTGTCTTTTGTGGTCACTATCTTTCCGGCGCGGCGTGCTGCGCGAATGAACCCAGTTGAGGCGCTGCGCTATGAGTGATCCCATTCTTGCGCTTTCCGGCATTACCAAGACGTACAATGCTGGCAAGCCGAACCAAGTCGAGGTGCTGCGCGGCGTAGACCTAAGCGTCGCCCCTGGAGAGGTTGTCGCCCTTGTGGCCCCGTCAGGTG